>CAZTAY010000124.1:0-7913 GCA_964611655.1 uncultured Eubacteriales bacterium | reverse complement strand
AATATCGCTGCAAATCAAGGACTTAACTTGATTGGTAAAAATATTCAAGCTGTTACTGTTGATGCAAACGGAAACTTACAGGGATTTATTGAAGGTAAAGTAGATTATATCAAAATGACAAACGCAGGTACTGTTCTTGTAGTCGGCGGTAAAGAAGTATATTCAAATGAGGTAATATCTGTATCGGATAATAACCTACTTCTAAATAATCATATTGTAAAAGCAAATCAAACAGGAGCAGATGGTACTACAACCACAGAAACCGGCAAGATTTCAAAGGTTTCATTTAAGGATAACAAAACTTATGTTGAAATTAATAATCAGAAGTTTGAAGTAGAAAAGATAGTAGACCTTATAGACGCATCAGTGCTTATGGGCAAAGAAGTTAAAACTTCAAAAGCTGACGGTACCGTAAATGGTATTGAGCTTTCAAACGGAAATGTTTATGCATTAGTAGGGGAAAACAATGTAAGAGTATCTCTTGAAGAAATTAGAACAGGTAAAGATACAACAAGCGACGATAAAGTAGATAGCTCAACTGATGAAACAGAGGATGATACTGTAGAATAGTGTGTAACTTGCTGGGATATGGAGGTGAAAAATGCATTTGATAAACGGCAACATCATGGTAGGGCAGACAAATTCTAAGCCTAAACCTGTCGAAAAATCCCATAATTCTTTAAAGCCTGATAATTTAAATAGCTTTGCTAATATTCTTTCTAACAAAATTAATGAAGAAAATAAGGTGCAATTTTCAAAACACGCCGAAATGCGTTTGTCCATGCGCTCCATAAACCTAACAAACGAGCAAATGAACAGGATCGAAGAAGGCGTAAACCTTGCAAAAGAAAAAGGTATTAAGGACTCACTTGTTCTTATTGACAACCTTGCATTGGTTGTTAATACAAGTAATAAAATTGTAATCACAGCTATGGCTAAGGAAAATGAAAAAGAAAATGTTTTTACAAAGATTGACGGCGCAGTAATAGTGTAAGCTGGACCTTTTAGGAAGCTGATTACTCCTGATGGATGGATGGAGTAACCGTCTTAAATAATTAATTTAGGAGGTCATTTATTATGATGAGATCAATGTTTACAGCCGTGTCTGGTTTAAGAACCCATCAAACTAAGATGGACGTTATTGGAAACAATATAGCCAATGTTAATACGGTTGGTTTTAAGTCTTCATCTGTAACATTTAAAGAAATTTTCAGTCAGACCACACAAGGAGCAACTGCTCCAAACGAAGCTTCTGGACGTGGTGGTGTCAACCCTATGCAAATAGGTCTTGGGGTTTCTGTAGCTTCAATTGATAATATTATGACACAGGGTGCGGCTCAAGTAACCGACAACCCTCTTGATATGATGATAAACGGCGATGCGTTCTTTATTGTGGGTGACGCAAACGGTCAATACTTCACAAGAGCAGGAGCATTCCGTCTTGACGTTGACGGCAACCTGGTTGCTCCGGGAGGACTTAAGGTTATGGGCTGGCCAGCAGTTGACGATCCAGCTAAACCTGGACAACAAAAGATAGTGCCGGGCAGAGTTGAACCAATAGTTATAAATTCAGGTGAAAACTTATCTGCACCTCCTAGTGCAACTAAGAATGTTCAACTGGAGGGTAATATTAATACAGCAGATGGTAAAGACGGCATAGTTAAAACAATGTCATTCCATGATTCTTTGGGTAACAAGTATACTTATGATGTTACTATGAAATTTGCATCAAATCAATGGACACTTGATGTAGGAACTGATTTATACAGAAATGGCGAAAAAATGACAACTCCAGGTGATGTACTTACAACAATAACTAGTGCGCTAGAAGGTGTTGTTCTTAAGTTTGATGCAGCGGGTAAATTAAACATTGCAGGCTCAACAAACCTCGCCAGCGATGGATCAATGACTTTACCAAACACTAACTTAGCGTTTGGAGATATAACTGCAACTATTGAACCAATTAAATTCGATTTCACTGGTCTTACACAATACAACCAAAAAACAACTGCAAAAGTATACGACAAAGATGGGTACCAAGCAGGCGTAATGAATGGTTTTAGCGTAGGAGAGGATGGCATTGTTTGGGGGACTTACTCTAATGGTGCTCAAAAGAAATTAGGCCAGCTTGCTGTTGCTTCATTTAAGAACCCTGCGGGATTAGAAAAGAAAGGCAGCAATTTGTTTGCTGCAACTGCAAACTCTGGATATTTTGACGGAAGAGGAGAAGAACCTCAAGCAAACGGTGGCAGTATAGGTGCAGGACGACTTGAAATGTCAAATGTTGACCTGTCTCAACAATTCACCGAAATGATTACAACACAAAGAGGTTTCCAAGCAAACTCAAGGATAATTGGCGTATCTGATGAAATGCTCCAAGAGCTTGTAAACTTAAAGAGATAGTAATTTAAGCGTGCGGTAAATCTTTGCCGCACGCAATATTTAAGTTAAGACCACAAAGTTAAACCTTTGATATAGTATAGCCTTTTAATTTTGTCGAACAATAGTTATAAATATATTAATCAGTTGACAAAAAACCAATATTTAAAATATAATCATTAATTAGTAATTAATAATTTTAAGACAACATGAATTACTAATGCCGGACAATCTGCAACGCAGATTAATTGCCCAGCTATTTTCAATTTAAGGGCTGAATAGGTTTATTATAAAATATATAAAAATGTTTTAGGCTAAGCTACTGCTTTGCGAAGAAAGGGGTATGGCTTTTGATCAAAATTACTAAATTAAATGGTACTGAAATTGTTATTAATAGTGAATTAATAGAGTCAATGGAGGAAACTCCAGACACTACTATTACAATGACAACAGGAAAAAAGTTCATTGCCAAAGAAACCCAGGAACAAATTATTCAAAAAGTAATTACTTTTAAACGTTCTTTACTAAAAGATTAAAAAGGAGGTAGCTTAGTGGACTTAGCATCAATACTGGGGTATTCCTCAGGTATATTTTTCATTATAATGACAATTCTCTTGGCAGTTAAATTCAATTTAGCTTTGCTTATTGGTTATGCCGATGCACCATCTGTAATGTGTACCATCGGCGGAACTATAGCCAGTACTTTAATTGCATATCCGTTGGCACGATTGACATCCGCATTTAAAGCAGTTAAACATGTATTAAAATCAAGTAAATATGACCCTGGTCAAATCATCGAAAATATTATTGCTCTTGCAAACGTTGCAAGAAAAGAAGGTATACTTGCTCTTGAAGAGGCTGCCCTTAATATGGATGATCAGTTTCTAAAAAAAGGCATAATGCTTATAGTCGATGGAACAGATCCTGAACTTGTAAGAAATATATTAGAAACGGAGCTTTCCTACATAGAGACAAGGCATAAGGAAATCCAAGGCACATGGGAATTTATGGCGTCTATGGGTCCTGCTTGGGGTATGATAGGAACTCTTATAGGTCTTGTAAACATGCTTAACTCAATGAGTGACCCTGCAAGTCTTGGACCTAACATGGCTGTTGCTCTTATTACAACATTTTACGGTACCATTCTTGCTAATTATATTTGTACACCTACCGCAAATAAACTCAAAATCGTGGGCGGTGAGGAAATACTTCTAAAAGAAGTTATGATTGAGGGCATGCTCTCAATTCAAGCTGGTGAGAACCCAAGAATCATAGAGGAAAAACTCAAGTCCTTCCTTGCTCCTGCTATAAGAGACAATATAGGTGCTAAGGACGGAGACAGAGTATAAGATTGAGGTGAAACAAGATGGCAAGAAAAAAACAGGAGGATCCACCTAAACAAGGCGCTCCCGAATATATGTCAACATACGGAGATATGATGACACTTGTTCTTTGTTTCTTTGTTTTGCTTTTTTCAATGTCAACCCTTGAAATAGTCAAATTTCAGCAGGTTGCTCAATCAATGAATGAGGCTTTTACAATTACTATGCAATCAACCAGTATGTCTGCACTGCAAATAGGAGAACTTATGGGTTCGGGTATTGCACATTTACCTTATGAAGGTAAAGGTCTTAATACAACTGATACAAAAGAAATTACTCAAACTAGAGAAAATATGAAAAAAATGGCTTCAGATTTTAAAACATACTTTGCACAGGAGCAATTTTCTGATAAAATAGTAGTCGAGCAGACTAATGATTATGTTAAAATCAGATTTAATGATAGTATTTTATTTGATTTGGGTAGCGCAGACATAAAACAAGATGCTTACCCTGTTTTAAACACAGTTGCAGATCAACTTATGAAATATCCTGGTAATGACATTAAGGTTGAAGGTCATACAGATAACCTTCCAATTAAAACTGCAAGGTTTTCCGATAACTGGGAACTTTCAGCTATAAGATCACTTAATGTAATGAGGTATTTTATTAATCAAAAATCCTTCTCTCCTGAAAGGATGTCAGCAGAAGGCTTTGGAGAATATCAGCCCATCGACACAAACGATACACCAGAAGGCAGGGCTAAAAATCGTAGGGTAGAGATTATGATTATGGGTTCAAACAACTCAGGCAGCGCAGGTGTGGCTCCTGTTCAATAATAAGGAGAAGATGATCTTGGAAAAGAATAAATTATTAATGATAATAATTATTGCTGTATTAGTAATTGTTCTGGCTGGAGTTGGCTTTGGTTTTGTGTTTACGATAAGTAAAATAAACGAGATTTCAAATAATGCCGACGGTAGTGCAATGATTGAATCAGACGATGTAGCTGTTGAAGATCTTGACTTCGTGTATCTTGAAGAACCGGTTAGAACAAACTTAGCACCGAGTGCTGATGGTTCTGAACATTTAGTTAGTATTGACATAGCTATAGCCCTTGGAGGAAAATCAAAGGATAACGAAAAAGAATACACTCAGTTCATGGAAAAACTGAATTCTGAACAGGTTGTAATTCGTAACACTGTTTTGAGAGTACTAAGAAATAAAACAATAGAAGAGTTAAAAGGCGTAAATTCTGAAGATGCATTGTCAGAAGAATTACTTTCAAAGCTAAGAGATGTCTATAAAAACAATTTTATTGTTGATATTTACTTTGGTGACTACTTCCTTCAATAGGTATTCACATACATCTAAAACCGGCTAATGATATGACAAGCAAGGAAGTCAATCACGCTTTAAAAGGCAGGTGAGGCAATAAATGTCTGAAGTACTGTCCCAGTCTGAAATTGATGCCCTGCTTCAAGCTATGACGGCAGGGGAGATGCCATCTCAGGTTACGGCAGAAGCAGAACACACTATTAGAGACTACAATTTTGCAAGACCTTCAAAGTTTAATAAAGACCATTTAAGAACTTTGGAAAACATCTTCGATAATTATTCAAGATTGGCAAGTTCATATTTAACAGGTTATTTAAGGACTCAAACCACTTTGCAGGTTGTAAATGCAGAGCAGGTAACATATAGTGAGTTTAGTAATTCATTAATAAACCCTGTTGTATTTTCAATCATTGAAACTCCGCCACTTAAAGGTTCTTTAATTATGGAACTATCACCAAATATATCTTTTGCTATAATAGATAGAGTACTTGGTGGAAAGGGCGAAACATTGAATAAGCTAAGAGAATTTTCTGAAATTGAAGAAATTCTAATGCAAAGAGTTATCGTACAGCTTCTAACATTTTTACATGAGCCCTGGGAAGCAATTATTGACATTAAACCTAAACTTGACAAAATTGAAACAAATTCACAGTTTGCACAGATCATATCACCAAATGAAATGGTTGCGCTTGTTACTATTAGCGTAAAAATTGGTGATATTGAAGGATTTATTCATTTTTGCTTGCCTCATCTTCTTTTAGAACCCATTATTTCTAGACTTCATACGAAATATTGGTTTACAACAACAGAATCAGAGGAAAATGAAAGCTTTAAAGAACAATTGGGAGGCAAACTTGAAAAAACCTTGGTGCCTATTAAAGCACTATTAGGTAAAACCAACATAAGGGTCGATGAATTTGTTGAACTTCAACCCGGTGACATAATTACGCTTGACTCTTTCATAGAATCTGATCTTGAAATTATGGTTGGAAGCTTACTTAAGTTTTACGGAAAACCGGGGACAAACAAGGGAAAGAACGCTATACAAATAACGTCGGTATTACGAAAGGAGGAATAACGCATGGGAGATATGCTTTCTCAAGAAGAAATAGATGCTCTCCTTGGCGGCGGTGATTCAGGAAATCTTGAGGATAATGATAACCTGGAAGATGCAGAAGCTTTGCACTCCTCTGATCAAGACGTATTGACTACCGAGCAAATGGATGTCCTTGGGGAAATTAGCAATATTAGCATGGGTACCGCTGCAACTACATTGTATACTTTGCTAAATCATAAAGTATGGATTACTACTCCAAAAGTTTTTACCCTTACTTGGGATGAATTTACCAAAATGCATGATAGACCCAGCGTTGGAATCAGGGTTGGGTATAAGGAAGGTATAATTGGCTCAAATGTTTTAATCTTAACTGTTAAAGATGTTAAAATTATCACAAACTTGATGATGGGCGGAGACGGTATGACCGATCTTGAGGGCGAGCTCACTGAAATTGACTTAAGTGCAATTGGTGAGGCTATGAATCAAATGATAGGTTCTTCTGCTACATCCCTTTCATCGATGACCAATATGAAGGTTGACATAGAAACACCTAAAGCCTTCCAGATTGTTTTTGATAATGATGAAGTATTTAATGAGCTAGGTGCTGAATTTGATAGAGATGATGTACTTGTTTGCATTTCTTTTAAAATGGAAATCGGTAACTTAATTGATTCAAATATAATGCAGCTCCTTCCTTTAAACTTTGCCCTTGAAATGGTTGATGCAATTAGAAGTGAAATGGAATACCAGGCTCCGGATGAAGTAATTATTCCGCCAAAACCTATTGAAACATATGAAGAGCCTAAGCCTGTACCAGTGTCTCAACCACCGGTAGAGCAGAACATACCAGAACCTGTTCAACAACAGGGTTATCAAAACGATCCTTATCAAATGCCATACAGTCAACCGCAAATGCAGTATCAACAACCTCAAATGCCGTATCCGCAGCCTCAGATGCAGTATACGCAACCGCCAATGCAATATAACCAAATGCATACGCCGAATTATAGTCAACCTCAAAACATTAATGTTAAACCAGCGCAGTTCCAGAACTTTGACTATAACGACGTAATTCAGCAAAAAGAAAACATCAACATAATTAAAGATGTTCCATTGGAAGTAACGGTTGAGCTTGGCAGAACAAGGAAAAAAATTAAAGAAATTCTTGAATTTGTTCCTGGAACAATTGTTGAATTGGATAAACTGGCAGGAGAAGCGATTGACATATTTGTAAACGGTAAATTTGTTGCTAAAGGTGAAGTAGTTGTTATTGATGAAAACTTTGGTATTAGAATAACTGATATTGTAAGTACCGAAGATAGAATTTAATAAATAAAATGTGCTTAAGGAGTGTAAATCATGGCTGAAAAAACAATTTTATTAGTTGATGACGCAGCATTTATGCGAATGATGCTAAAGGATATTCTCACAAAAAACGGTTATGATGTTGTAGGTGAAGCTGAAAACGGACAAAAAGCTGTTGAAAAGTATAAGGAACTGAACCCCAGCTTGACGATAATGGACATTACCATGCCTGAAATGGACGGCATACAAGCTGTTAAAGCAATAAAATCAGCCGATAGCGGTGCGCTAATTATAATGTGTTCAGCTATGGGTCAACAGGCAATGGTTATTGAATCAATTCAAGCAGGCGCAAGGGATTTCATAGTAAAACCTTTTCAGGCTTCAAGAGTTTTAGAAGCTGTTAAAAAAGTAATAGGTTAGAAGGTATTACATGAACATTATTTCTTTATTTCCCGGTGTTGTTAATGCGCCTTATAAACAAGATGGAAATCTGTCAAACTGGCCTTTTCAAGCAG
>CAZTAY010000123.1:0-8044 GCA_964611655.1 uncultured Eubacteriales bacterium | reverse complement strand
CCAATCTCTTTAAAACCCTATCCATACCATAAAAAGAACCCATTGTTTTTCCGTTTGATAGAGAAGTTTCAGTCTCATCAATAATCTGACCACTCACAAAAGCATATGACTGTCTTTTTATGCTACCGTAATTAGTCTCAAAAGATGAAAACGAAAGCCATGAAACAAGGAAAAGAGAGATCATTGATACCAACGAAAAAACTAACATTATCCATATGTTACCTTTAATTTTATTCATTGTTTTTCACCTGATCTGTTTCCTTGGTTTTTGTATAGATTTTTTCACTGGACAAGAGCATATCAAAAGTAGGCTTATAACCTATTTTGTTTGCAGTATCCAGATTGATTACCAGGTAAGGTGAGCTGACAAATTCTTGAGGTAGTTCTACAGGCTTTGCTCCATTAAAGATTGCGCCCATCACATAAGAACAAAAGGGAGCAACTCCTTTATAATCAAGTGGCTGCACAAGCAAAAGAGCCCCGTTTTCAACAAACCCCGCTCCGTATTGTACTAGAGTTGGTACTTTGTTTTCATATAATAAATCAAAAAATTCCCTAGTTCTTTTCTCGTCCCTGATTAAATTTGTTGTTAGTATGAAGGCATCTATATTTTCTTCTTCAACAAGCTTCTTTATTGCATTTTTAATATCGTTATAGTAAAACTCTATGTCTTGATCTTCAAGTGGCGGAATTTCAGCTTCTGATAGTCTGAACCCTTTGTTCGCAGCAACCTTTCTATAAGCATTCATTGGTGCAACTGTTTCGTCATAAAAAACAATCCCAACATTCTTAAACTCAAAAATGTTATAATAATATGATAATTGTTTTTCATAATCTGTTTTCCCAATATGTGCCCATAACATTTCGTTGCCTGAATTTGCCTCAGATTTAACCAAACCGCTTCCAACCGGATTAACACACGCATACATCATAAGTGGCACTGGTAGCTCAAGTTTTTTACATAACATAGAACTTCTTGTTCCGCTGGCAAAAATTAAATCAACGTCTTTTTTTACAAGAACATGCTCCTTAAGTCGTGTTGCAACATAATCATCAAAATAGTCTTCTCCTGATTTTAAGTAGTAGCTTGCATCGGCAGCAAATTCCATGTAAGGACCTACATCTCTTTCTGATAGCCATTTTATTATTTCCATGGCATCACAGTTTTCAGGATTAAATGGTAGCTTATCATAAGTAATCCACCCGTCTTCTTTTAGGCTTTCTACAACATAATAAAACATTTCTGCTGTTATTGGATATGGATCTTCATCAACATAAGAAACTCTGAACTTAGTGCCGTCCGGCTTTGTAATAGGCGATGAAGGGAGTATGTTATATTCTGAGTTCTCTGAATTAATTTTGATTTCTTTTGCTTGATTAATAAAATTTACTCCACAACCAGAAACCGTTAATGCGGAAACTATTAAAAAAATAATTACTCTACTTTTATTATTCAAGGCTATCACCTCTTGTTATACAATATTATGGCTTATAATGCTTACCTTTGTCGTCCAGTATGAATGTCATAACAGTCTGATATTCAGCTTTTTCAAATCCACATCTTTCGGCTTGCTTGATAGAACGTATGTTTGTGTTGTCAATTAGCAGATAAGGTGTTCTCCCCTGTTCTTTGAGCTTTAAAAGCATGTTCAAAGTCAAAATGTCTGCAATACCCGAACCTCTCCATCCTTCATCTACAAATATTGGACCTATATCACAATTTTTGTGCATTAATATAAAACCCTTTTTTTCATTATCAATAGTAAGTCCAAAACCTAAGTCTTCTTCTATTCTATTTTTTATGTATTCCCTTCCAAATTCTACGCTTTTATAGTTTAAGTCTATGTAATCCAACCAATCTAAATTTATTGGAGACACTTCTATATTTTTAATACAATTTCTTTTATATACATTAGATAAGTCCTTAATAATTGATAAGTCATTTATAACCATAGTAGAATAATCTATAAAAATAGCATTGGGGAGTATCTTTTTCACTTCATCAATGTACTCTGTTCCAGAAAAAACTAATGTCCTTATTTCATGAGCTATATCTGCCAGCAAGTATGGTACATCTTCAATTGCTGCAAACTCACAATTATAGTACCCTCCCCTACTTTCCCTAATTCTAATTGACTGGCCGTACTGCTTATAACAATCATAATTGTTAGTTTCGATAATGGACTTTAAGCGTGGCCGTAGACCTGCACTTTGTCTACATTTTAAAGGTATCATTTTCACTAATTGTATACCTCCTGTTTGTTCCTTGTTTTTTAAGCACTTTATTGATTACAATGGTTATAATTATTGATACTATTAAAGCGGAACAACTTAAGACAATGAAGTTAGACGAAAGCTTCATATAGGTGGCATTCAAATAACTCTCAGAAATCTTTGCTCTGATTTTAGTATTTGAATCAATGTAAATTGTATCTAGCAAAGGAATTTCCTCTGCACTTTTCATTAGCCACGGCCCAAGATCAGTTAAGTTTTCTTTTGTAGCTCCTTTTGCAAGCACGGAATCTACTTCACTCTGGACAGCATATGACATTGTATTAGCACATTGAAGAGCAGTTTCAGCCATAGTATTTTGAAAACGTACCACAGTAGTAATGGCGTCTGCTGTAGATGAAATAAATGTAAGTAGACAAATTAGAACTCCTATTTTCATAATTACATTAGTACGATCCAATTTAAGTCTTTTAATTATTATTATGCCAAGCAGGAGACAGTAAAGAAAAACAATAAATGTTTGCATCAAATCTTTACTGATTATATCTGAAATAGGATTGTCAATAGCAGCCCTTTCAACACACATAATCACATAACCCTCTGTCTTCCTGTCATGTGTGTTTAAATATTCCCCTTTTATTGGTATGGTTATAAAAAAATCAAATTCATTAGAGGTTACTCCATATATAGACCCTGAATTGAAATCTTTGGTTGTGTCAACTGTCACGTTTAACTGCTCTGCAGGGATACCAGAAGAATATAACAAATTAAGGTCGTCAGAAACTATGTATACACCTTTCATATATGATGAAGAATTTTGAATACCTGTTAATATGCTTTTGACATTATAAAAATTTTCAAGGCGCTTCCCATTCATAATTCCATCGCTAAGCTGCCTGACAAAGCGGTTCGCATTAACAGATATACCGGAAAAAGTAACATCCTCATATAAATTTCTTAATATGCCTGTTTTAATGCTTATTGAAAAAATACTTATTATAGTTAAAAAAACAGCCAGCAATAAAACAGATAGATATTTTTCTTTTGTAACTCTGTTCAATAGAACCAGCCTCTTTTCAAATCTTATTTCAGGGAGTTTTTATGTATATTGCCGGAGAAAAAGTGATTTCTATAACTCCTCCGTACACACAAAAGCATTTACTTGTGCTGTTTAGTGCAGGTGTACCTTCTACCATAACTGTACTGACTCCCGGAGACCACGGCGCAGGTATTAAGGGTGTGCAAGGTTGTGGCGTCAAGACACCCAATGCAGCGGCAGTGGCTGATGCCACGGCAGGGTTAGCTAATGAGCTGCACATTCCAAATGGTATTTTCGGAATGTCAGTTATCTTTGCAGTTGGATTACTTTGAGACAAAGTTTTAGTTGCCGACCCTAATAACACAGCTGGTGCGGCTCCAAAACTGCATTTGCAAATTGATGATGTTGTACAAATTTCAGCCATTAAGTATCCTCCTTTGGACTAGGGTGTGTTCCCACTAATGGAGTGGCAAGATTTTCGAGTTTGATTTTTGCCATTTGAGGAACAAGCAACGACGCATAATAGAAAAATTAGCTAGAAGCTGATGACAAAAAATGGCGTAAAATCAACTGAAAAGATTCTTATTATCTTAGTTGGAACACTCCCTAATAGATTATTTGTCCAATATCAATTAAATCGCCTTGTTTAATATTAAGTTGTTTTTTTAACGAATCATTATAGTTAAAATTAATTTCAAGATTACATTTATCACCTAATTTATCATTATCTAGCAATATGTAAAAAAAACCGTCACTATCAGTTTTACCATTAATGATTTCAACTATCGTAGACTTTCTTCCATATCCCTTCTCAAGGGGCTTTTCCAAGAAAAAATTGTCGTTTTCTACTCTTAAAATTGATATAACCTCATAACTGTCATTCTCAACATCCCTAATTATAAACTTTCCAGGCACGGGAGTTTTATTTTTGGGTAGTGGACAGTATATTTTAAGTTTTTCGCTTCCCTCTTTAACTTCTGTATCAATAAGTTTAAGTATTGCTGTATCTTCGTCCGGAATCACATAATAATCTATGTTTTGTAATGGATTTCTCTTTTTGTCAAGTAAATTACCCTTAACAGAAGTTTTACCTTCTTTGTTTATGTAATACTCTGATGGATTCAGCGGAAGCACAATAACTTTAGGAGGATTATCTTTATTGCATTTTATTTCTAATATTTCTTGTTGAAATTCATGTCCCGTCACCTTAACAAAGTAATTACCATTTGGCAGATCCGTAAAAACAAAATAGCCGTCGTTTTTATAAATAGGTTTCACATTATTCCCGTTTATTTGAAATACTAATTGGTTATTATCTAAAATATTTCTAGTGAGCCTATCAATTACCTTAATAGCAAAACTAACTACTCTCCTCATCGTCTTGCACGCTCCTTATGAACTGTAATAATTTTTGCATCAGTGACACGAGGAGATATGATCCTGGTTTTTGTAGATTCCAAATCCACAGAGGTTAATTGCACAACAAACGATGGTTTTATAGGTTTGTTTGAATTGTTCCATATTTTATTAAGCTCGTCCTGATTGGTTTTTATTGTGTTTATAATTGGCAAACGTTCGTTATTCTTTAATGAACCAATCAGGAACTTTTCATCTATAATCGGGTTATCCTTTATTACCTGCAAAGCTCTTCCTATTATTTTGTATTCATCAGACAACTTTGTTTTAGCAGGTGCTTTTGAATGAGCAGAAATAAGTACGTTGAGCTTTAGCTGTGTAGGTGACATTATCTCCATATCAGGGTTTAAAGGATCCCTAACAAACCCCCTGCCAGAACCCTCTGCGGTTTCTTCAAGATTATAAACCCATATTGTCAGCTTATAATCTTCTGGTTCATGAGGATAAGATACTCCTATACCATCAGGATTTTCAATTGGTTCAGGACATAAATAGTTTTTAAAAAGCTCCGCAAGAGACTGAGCAGTTTCAAATATGACATTACTATCAGCCAATCTAATCACCTCCGGCTATCAGCCTTTTGGTACTACATTATAGAAAATGCCTTTTGATAAAAATCCGTTTATTGAATAAGTTTTAATTGTGTTTCCTTCAGCGTCCGTAAAATGTATGTAGATGTCTTTGCCCATATAATCTTGCTTTTCCAGTTCTACACTTCCATCTATTCTTGAACTCTTGCCTATTGTGGCATTTTCGTATTCTATCCAGTAACCCTTTGCCAAGGCAACTATCTCCCTAGGAACATTAAAATTTTTATATACCACCTTATTCTGTGATTGAAGCTGTTCATTAGTGTATATACAATAGCGACCTACCAATGTTTCATTGTGTCTTTTGCTTGAAGATTCATCTTCACTTGCCTTAATCCTGTAAAAAGAAGGTGAAACAAAAAAGTTGAAACTTGGTTTCATATAATAGCTGATTAGTCCTTGCATAGACCGATCTAGTGTTATGAGTTTTTTTGAATAAGTGGCCTTTGCAATCTCTGCATTTAAAATTGCTTCTTTTTCAGCTCTTAGAGAAGTAATGAATTCTTTCTTGGATAACTTTCCTGTTTTTAATTTTTGCTGGTTCTCTTCCTTAGTCTTTACAACCTTTGAATATTCAACTACAGCATCACCAAGTTCTGTAAAAGATTTTAAAGCATCTTCTTTTAGCTTTGGAATGTCCTCAGCAGAGAACACTCCAAGAATTCCACCTGAAATATGGAATACAGAATTTTCATATCTGCTTATATGTAGGTTTTCTGGAATTTTGCCATAATCTACTATAAAATATGCGCTCTCAAAATTGAAACCCGTAGGCATAGCATAGCCTGTTAGTTCTTTAAACCTGATTTTTCTTCCTTGTAAATTGTTTTCTGCTTCACTTTTATTTGAAAATGCGTTGTCTATAAGCTTGTTAAAATCATCTCTCTCTGTTTGAGCAATCTTTCCTGTTTTAAAATCTATTTCTACCTGTTTGAATTCTTCTATTAGTTCTTTTTCAAGTTCCCTGAAATAGTCCCTTTTTTTTGTTGCTAAGTCTATATCTATTAACAGGTTAATAATTTCTTCTACAAGAAAATTATATCTTGAAATATAATTGTTCAATAAAGCTGTATAATCATATGAAAACTGTATTGCATGATCAACAGTTGGTTCTGCATCCACATTTGTTAATTCAGACTGTGCTTGGTTTTCTTTTTGATTAATACTATACAGTATGTTATTAAGCTCTGCATCAGCAGTCAAAACTGCTTTAACAGACTCAAGTGTGTTCATTGGTGCAGTGTTAGCTGGAATATGTATAGTATTTATTACTACAGCTATTAAAAGTAGTAATAACGTACCCCAAATCCTCTTTTTTATATTCATCAAACCACCCTTATTCAAAAGATAATTCTAGGCTTTCAAAGTCTGATTCATTTAATCCCAGATCACTGAAATACTTATTTTTCCTAGCTTGTTTGCTTTCTTCGCTTGCATTTTCTACTGTTGATTCTTTGCTTTCGTCAAGAGCGTCTCCCCTATTCAAACCTTTTTGATACCTGTATTCATTAAATATAAATTTTTCACTGGTATTACCATACCACTTAAGCTGCATAACTCCGTCTAATGGTATTTCTCTATATGAATAGCCTGATTCACTACCCACATCAAACAAATAAGCTGCATAAGCAGGTAAAGTACCATTGGTTAATTTATTATCATTAGCTTTCTGATCGTCATCTGATAGGTCATAAACCCTTGAAATATACGGTGGGTTTTCACCTTCTGCAAACTCAACTCTAATTGCAATTCCAAATTTTTCGTTGTAAAGCCAATATGAATCTGTCCTAAGAAAATCTTTCAATCCTGTCTCAAAGGACTTGTACATATTTTCTACAGGATCTTCAAACAGCTTCTTATAATCTATCCTGCCACCAGTGAATCTACCGCTAAATATTAATCCTGAATCTTTATCTGTAAGACGTCCCTGGCCTTCCATTTTACCAAAAGCATAGTCGCCTTCATAGTAAAGGTTGCCGTTCTTATATAGTTCACCTTTTCCGCTTGCCTCGCCATCCAGAAACTCACCGGAATAATAATTACCCTTTCCTTCAAAGAACAACTTTCCTTCACCATTGTATTTATCTTCAGAAAAACTACCTTTATATTTTATTTTAGCGTCAGGAAAGTTTTCAATGCCCTCTCCTTCAAGCACACCGGCCACAAAAATGCCCTTAAATCTTATTTTACCGTCTTCAAAGAAAATTGTGCCTGAACCGCTTTTGTATCCGCCTTCAAACATTCCGTCATAGTAAAGCTTTCCGTCCTTCTTAATAGTTCCTTTGCCTTCCATTGCTCCTTTGTTAAAATCACCTTCATAAATTTCACTGTCACTTAAAACAAGAATTCCCTTGCCATGAAACTTTCCTTGGGCAAAATCACCTGAATACTGTTTTTTATTTCTTTTATATAAAACACCCTTTCCCTCATAAAGTCCCTTGGAAAAATTCCCTTCATACAATAACTGGGCACTTTTCTCAAATAGCTTACCTTTGCCCTCGTATAAAGAGTTATCAAATGTACCTATATATTTTGTAAAACCATCTTCGTAATAAAGTTCACCTTCATCAACATATTTTCCGTCCCTTAACCTGCCCTGGAACATTTTTGATGACTTTTCTTCGTCATAATACAAGATTACCTTTCCTGAATATGTATCAGTGGTTGGATCCATGAAATAAAAATGTGCTGTAAATAATAAACTTACAAGAAAGGGCCAAATAATATATATAATCAACAGCGGTATTCCAATAAGCAGAACTAAAAA
>CAZTAY010000122.1:0-8082 GCA_964611655.1 uncultured Eubacteriales bacterium | reverse complement strand
GTCTTACACAAACAAGTTTGCTACAGCCGATTGCTGGTTGAATTAGCTATATGTTAACATGTTGACTTACACGCATCTTTGGTATATAGTTTTCTTGATCTTAAATTATGGGGAAATGAAATTATGAAGAAAATGGTTATTGTTATAAACGGCAAGGCACGCTCCGGAAAGGATACCATTTGCGGAATTGCATCAAAATACTATAAGACCGTTAATGTGTCATCAATAAAACCAATTACAGATATAGCAAGGCAAATCGGTTGGGACGGAAAAAAAGATGCAAAATCAAGGAAATTTTTATCAGACCTTAAACAACTGATTGTCGAATTTAATGACTTGCCTAATATGTATTTGCAGAAGGAATTACATAGTTTTTTAGTTAGTGAAAAAGATATTATGTTTGTCCATATTCGGGAAAAAGAACAGATTCTGTCATTTGTTAATTATGCAAAAGAATATTGTCCTTGTGTAACTCTGCTTGTAAGACGCAGTCAAGACTCCTTCGGTGTCATAGGCAACGACTCTGATGATTGCGTTGAGGAGCTTAATTACGATTATTATTATAACAATGACTCAACTCTTTTAGCTCTACATAAAGAAATACCTGATTTCATTAAAAATATAATTACTAAGTCTAAGTCTAAGTCTAAGCCCAAAGCTTGACTTAGGCTGTCCACAAAATTTTCTTTAGATAACCGCAAAAAGAATTGAGGTTCGGGGCAAAGCCCCGAGGTTTATATGCTTAAGACTTAACTATGAATTATATAATTCTGTCAGTATAGAAAGCTTATCATTAAACTCCGACAGTTTTTTAAGGTCTCCTTCATCATAAATATCAAAGAAATTTCGTGTCAGTTCGTCAACACTATCCTCTTCTTGATCCACCTTGTATAAGGCTTTAAAATTATCTAATATTTCCTGAACAAGATTGTTTTTTCTTTGAATAATCATTTCAGCTTCCATTATTTCGCCGCGGATGGTATTCATTTCATCATCAAGATTAAACGCAGCTTCCGCGCAAGCCCTAAGCCGTGACTGTATTTCAGGAGGAATATTCCCGTTGTATTTATAATTCAGTGAATGTTCGGCAGTTGCCCAAAAATTCATTGACATGGTTCTGATTTGAATCTCAACGGCTAACTCCCTATAGCCCAAAAAAGTGGTAATAGGGTATTTAACTATTATATGATAGCTTCTATAACCGCTTGGCTTTGTTTCAACAATATAATCCTTTTCTCTTATAATAGTAAGGTCTTTTTTATCACGCTGTTTAATCATGTTAACCACTCTATAAACATCCTCAACAAACCTAACTATAATTCTAATACCTGCCAAGTCCTCAAGTTCTTCTTCCACCCGGTCAAGAGGTATATTTTTCTTATCGGCTTTACTGATAATGCTTGCACGGTCTTTCACTCTGCCGTAAACAATCTCAATTGGTGAGTATTCTCCCGTGTCACGAAAACCGGAAGCAATTGATCTAAATTTTAGTTCTAATTCCTTTACAGCCTGTTCATAAGGGTATAAAATCTCTTTCCAGTTTACTATATTCATTTAAATACCTCTCGAAAAACTGTATTCTTAAAAGCCTGCCAACTCCCCTAATTTTTCAAGGGTTTTCTAACATCATATACATAAAACTAGCCAAAACAGTGATATTTTGCAGTCTCTTAATTTTATTTTACTCTACTAATGTTATATAGTCAATGAACTTTATGTTCCCTATTTTATTACAATTTAGCCGAATAGATACATAAATGAAAGTAATACTAAGTTTATTTAAATGGATAACCGAGAAATTGCATAATAACAGTTTTTATGTTAAGATATGTCGGAATCTACAATACATCTTTTGGAGGGACAAAAATGCTGAAAAATTTGAAATTGGCAAGCAAAACTTCAATCATAATTGGGATTATTTTAGTGGTATCACTATCCATAATGGTTGGAATTTCTGCCATTTTAGCTAGTCGAGCAGTAGAGCAGGGGATTTCGGGAGAGTTTGAAGGAATTTCTGCACAAAACGGGATTATGGTGCAGAATATTATTGACTCTGCTACAAGTGCAGCAAAGGACATGGAGGACTATTTATTATCACAATATAAAAATTATGAAATAATGAGTCCTGAAGAACGTTCAGTCAAAATGCAAAGTAAAGTTTATGATGTAATGCTTGAAACAATTGCCTACGAAAGCGAAAATTATATGCTTAACACAGCATGGTCATTATTAAAAAATAACCATGATATAATAGCCTTTTGTGCATTATTCGAGCCTGATTCTTTTGACCCCAGTATCAGGGACTACTCCATTTTTATTGACATCGAAGGCGCAGCAAACCGAACTGCCAGCCCCTCTGACGCTTACAGCGTATACTCAAACGAAGATTATTACTCAGTGGCAAAAAACACACGCAAACCCGAAATAACAGAACCCTATGCCTATGACGGCAAAAAAGTAATTTCAGCCTCATACCCCATCGTGTATAAAGACAAGGTTATGGGCGTAATTGTTATTGATATAGATGTGGAAAGATTTGGAGACATTAAAACAACAGACCCAAAATACCCAACCATGTATACAAATATTTATACAAATAAATTCACTCTAGCGTTTGATAGTGATTCATTGGATTTTGTTGGCAAGAATTTGTCTGATTTAATTCCTGCTAATGACTTTGAAAGAATATCCGAAAAAGCCAAAGAAGGAGTTTCTTTTTCAATCGAAACAAAAAGAGATAACGGTTCTATAGTCACAAGATACTTCTATCCAATAACCTGTGGCAGTGAAATCTGGTGGGCAGGCAGTACATTAGATACACAGGACTTGAGAAAAGATATTAATGGTCTTTTGTATATAATGATATTAATAGCCTTAATTGTAACTGCTGCAATTATTTGTACAATTGCAATTGTCCTCAAAAAGCTGTTAAAACCTATCATCTCGCTTAATACAGTTGCTAAGGAGCTCTCAGAGGGCAAGCTGAATTCAAATATTTCTTATAGAAGCAACGATGAAATAGGTCAGCTTTCAGATTCTGTAAGATCTGTACAATTTACCATTTCTTCCCTGATTGAAAAGCTTACTACATTAATTAATCAGTACCAAAAAGGAAATACGGATGAACGTATTGATGAAGAGCAGTTCAGTGGTGAATACAAAACAGTTGCAAATGGAATCAATTCATTATGCAACAGCTTTGTTGATGACACTGAAATTATATTAGAAAGCTTTGGTGCTATAGGTAACGGTGATTTTGACGTAACCCTAAAACAATTCCCCGGCAAAAAGGCAACAGCAAACGAAAAGTTCGAAGAGCTAAAAACAAATATCATAAATCTTAATTCAGACATTACAAGGCTGATTGAAGGAGCTATAAACGGCGAGCTTGAAACAAGAGTGGCTCCTGAACTCTACAACGGTGGTTGGAAAACCCTTACAGAAGGCCTTAACAATCTTCTCTCTGCCGTAAGCAAGCCGATTCAAGAAGCTAATGAAGTAATAAGCCAGCTTTCGAATGGTAATTTTGATATTAAAGTAAGCAATGACCATAAAGGCGCATTTGCAAAAATGATGCATTCCTTAGACTTCATGGTACAAACTGTTGGTTCCTATATAAATGAAATAACTGAAATACTTGACACAATTGCCAGCGGTGACTTGCGTGAAACAATTTCAAGAGACTATGTAGGAAATTTCAGCCTAATTAAAGCGTCAATCAACAATATTAATTTAGCTCTGAAAAATACAGTTAACGAGATTAAAGCATCATCAGACAATGTCCTTAACGGTGCAAAACAAATTTCAGATTCAGCAATGAACCTTGCAATAGGTGCAAGCAACCAAGCAAGCACAGTTGAAGAACTAAACGCATCTATTACAGTAATCAATGAAAAAACAAACTTAACTGCCAATGAAACAAAGACCGCAAACGAATATTCTCAAGAATCCATGAAAAGAGCAAGAGAAGGCAGCGAAGAAATGTTGAAAATGGTTAACTATATGGATGAAATCAAGGACGCATCCAATAGTATTTCAAAGATTATTAAGGTCATTGACGATATTGCCTTCCAAACCAATCTCTTAGCTCTAAATGCGGCTGTAGAAGCAGCCAGAGCAGGAGAACACGGCAAGGGCTTTTCAGTGGTTGCAGAAGAAGTTCGTACTCTTGCAGGCAGAAGCCTTGAAGCTGCAAAAGACACTGCTGCCTTAATAGAAGATACCACCAATAAAATTAATGTGGGAGCAAATGCAGCTCAGCAAACAGCTAGTTCATTGGAAAAAATAGTTTCAGATATAAAAACTGTTTCAGACATAATAAACAGCATAAACATAGCAACGGAAGAACAGACAGAAGGAATTAATCAAATTTCTGTGGGCATAAATCAAATTTCAGAAGTTGTTCAGAATAATTCTTCCACATCAGAAGAATCAGCTTCCGCTGCACAAGAACTAAACAGTCAGTCAGAGGTACTTGTTCAAATGGTTTCAAAATTCAAGGTCTAGCCTTAATTTCGTTTTCAAGTTTTTTCAAGTTTTCCTCAAGACCCTCAAAAAAAGCAGCGTACTCACATCTGAAAATGATTTTCAGTGCCACAAGAACGCTGACAGGAACATTTAGTCGTCCCAGTTCAATCATAGAAAGCCTAGAGCGTGAAATATTTAGACCCATGGTCTGAAGTTGAATTGAGACATAGTTTTGTGTCATACCTGCTTTTTTACGCAGCAAGACAATATTTCTTGAAATATTTAAATCGTTGATTAAGTATTGATTCATTTTTAAAAACCTCGCTTTGCCTATGGTTAGTTGCATTTTTTGCTTAGTATATGATACACTAAAACAAAACATGCCTACGTACATAGGCTAAAGGAGAAAAATTAAAAATTGAATGTGCGCTTGATGTCTGCATTTACAACATGGATTGTAAGTGCGTTCTAGAAAACACGGAAATCAATTCTTTTGGGATGTGTGGGGAATGCATATTAATTTCCTTGGATAATGAAGTTTTACAAGCAGAAAAAAAGAATCAACTACGAGAAATCATAAGTAGATACGCTAAAGAATAAGTATTACTAAAACTTTCATTATTGACAAAAACACAACGTAATAACTGCATAAATCGATTTAACGCTACATGGAATTACTAAATCTTACGTTTTTCTCTATTTCTTGACAAAATCTCCCCCGTCTTGTAACATGTTATTACATTTACAAGTTGGGGGAAATTTTTTATGAAGAAAATTCTGTTGGGAGTATTGGCCTCCTTGCTTATGTTAGTAACAGTTCTGGCTGTTTTATATTTACCATTAATTTTTCCGAATAAATCAATATCAGCAGCGTCTGTTCAAGAGGAGGACTCTGCCGTAAGAGCAACAAATTTCAGTAATAAACTTGCCATAAACCAGCTTTCCTTAGATGAAGTTACTAATACTGTCAAAGAATATGGAGTTCAAAACCAAATAGAATCATATTCCTCTAATATAAATTGTTATATTGCGTATCCTCAAGAAATGACTGAAACAATTGATAAGCATGTTAAGTCATGGGCAGAAACCCAACAATCATACTTGCTTGAAAAATTAAGTGCTTATGAAAATGATACCCTCACTGAAATTCATATTGATTACTCATCATATTTCACTCCGGGAAAATTTGCTTCAATCCAGCAAGTTGGTTATTACGCTAGTACAAGATACCCTGAAATAGAAGATGTTGTTCATGTGTTTAATTTTGACTTGAAAGAAGGAAAGCTCTTAAAAGTCTCTGATATAATACCTTATGAAAACCAAGAAAAGGTTTTGGAACTATTAAATAAAAAACTGGTAGAAACATTCCCTGACCAAAAAATCAGATTCCTAGCCGTTGACCAGTCCTGGCTAAAGAATCTTTCCCTGACTAATGACGGAATTGAGTTTCTTTTCGAAAGAGGCAAAGCCCTGCCGGAGATAAGGGGTATACAAAAAATTAAAATACTGTATGAGGATTTAGAGGATTTGGTGGAAATCCCCAACTCACAGTTCTATATTGACCCTGAAAAGCCAATGATTGCCTTAACCTTTGATGACGGCCCTTCAAAGATAACACCGGAAATTCTGGATATACTGGAACAAAACGATGCAAGAGCAACATTTTTTGTTCTTGGTCATAAAGTTGAATCAAAAACAGAGACTCTAAAAAGAATCCAGGAAATGGGCTGCGAAATTGGAAATCATTCATGGGATCACCCATCTTTCAAAAAACTAAATTACGAAAAAATCAGCAAGCAGATTTCAAGCACAAATGAAAAAGTAAAAAATGTAACAGACCTTAAACCAACTCTTATGCGTCCACCTTATGGCGCATATAACGACACGGCGATAAAGGCTCTAAAGGAACAAGGAATGTCAATCATCCTATGGTCCGTTGATACCCTTGACTGGAAAAGTAGAAATGCTGACGCTGTTTATAACTTGACTATGTCAAGTGTAAAGGACGGAGCAATAATTCTTTTCCATGACCTATACCCATCAACAAAAGCGGCTGTAGAAAAGATCATCCCTGAACTAAAAAGTCAGGGCTATCAATTGGTTACAGTTTCAGAACTTATGAGCTTTAATAAAGAAGGCGGTTTAGTTTCCGGAAACATTTATACAAACCAAGATAAATAACGACAAAAAAGCCTGTTGCTCATCTTGAGAGTGACAGGCTTTTTAACTAAAAAGAACAATGCCGCCCTTGCAGATGCAGTCGTGAGTATTACCAACATACTCATTCGTAATAGCTTCACCAGCACGGTAACCCGCCGCAGTAATGGCAGACTAACCCTTGCTACAGCTGATAATTTTAATACTGCAATGATATAGACATGCTGTGATCCTCCCAAAATTATTAAGTGAGTTTCCATACAGAAAGCCCCAAAAAGGTATTTGAGTTACCGCTTTGGGGCTTGCGCTTTTATTAAAATGCTACGTTGATGATGTTCAGATTTTTACTTTCCGCATATCGGACGGTTTGCCCTGTGCCACTATTATTTTTAAGTAAAGCACAAATACAGAATGCGGAATGTTCAACCATATAATAGTTGCGTTTTTTCATACAATCGTGGATATATTGCTCCGATATATAAACCACCTCATCTGCACTTTCCAGCAGATACCCATATTCCTCTTTCTGTTTATCCGTCCATAATTTTTCTTGATCACGGCAAGGTAGTACCATTATTAATTTTATATTAGGGCGTGTACCCATTTCTTTTATGCTGGCAATAAGAGCACCTGCCATTTGGTCAAATCCCAGCGCACCGCCGGAAATAAATGTGTCTACCCCTGCTTCAATCAGTTTTTCAATTTCCTCATTAAGCCTTATACAAATTGGTTGTATTTTCTTTTGAGGTAGCAGACGGTGTCCTGTAAAACAACACGTTTTTTTAATCATCTTTAAAATCATCCTTTTTTTGTTGTTAGAGTGTATTAACTCTAAATATACCATAAAAATATGAGAGAATCAATAGAGTATATACACTCTGAACAGGAGAGATTTTATGGAGAACAAATTAAAACAGGATGTTCCCATTGGGCATAACTTAAAAAAGTACAGAATAGAAGCTGGATTATCACAAGAGGATGTGGCTGCCAGGCTGCAAGTGCAAGGGCTTGACATTCATCAAAAAATAATTTCTGAAATGGAACTCGGGAAGTATAGCATCCGAATCAGTGTCCTACTTGCGTTAGCTGAATTGTACAACACACAGATTGAAAACTTCTTTGCTGACTTAGAACGGTATAACTAGAAGTGAGTTCCGGTGAAATGCCGCAAAGCAGCATTTCTAATAAAATTCTTTGCTTCTTTCTTATAAGAAAGAAGTGGGGGCAGGGGCAAAGCCCCAAGGTTCAAAACCCTGAGCCCTAAATAAATGGAAACGAACAGAAAAGCCTGTTACGAGAGTGATAGGCTTATTAGGATGAAGACAAAAGGCTTAACTTGAAGACTTCTTAGTGTAAAAGCTTTTTCAATCCTAAAAAAATCATTCCCAAAGAAATGCCGCAAAGCGGCATTTCTAATAAAATTCTTTGCTTCTTTCTTATAAGAAAGAAGTGGGGGCA
>CAZTAY010000121.1:0-8216 GCA_964611655.1 uncultured Eubacteriales bacterium | reverse complement strand
ACTATGAACATAATGAGTATTTTCCTCCCCTTTTAGAAAGCTTTGAAAAAGGTTTAACTGATTTTTACCTTAAAGAAATCATATTCGATTTTTATGATTATTCTCAATCTATGCCAGACCCTGATTCTTGGATTAATAATATATCAAATTACTATGATCTTTTTAAGCTTGAAGAAATTCCCTCAAGCTTATGGGACAATATTTATCTAGAATTAAAAAGAGCCTCCCTAGCCTTAAAAACTCTGATAACTGCTGCACTTTCAAAGCTATCATTGCCTGATTCTCCAATAGAGTATGAGGAGGCACTTTTAAAAGACTATGCCTTTGCTGAAAAAATGACGGAATTAAATTCTTTTGAAGAAGCTTATTTTTATGTAAATGGTTATGCTTTTCCAAGCCTAAAAAAAAGCAAAGATTCAGACCCAGATTTAAAATCAACAGTGCAGGCAATTAGGGATAAAGTTAAAGATATTGTTGATTCCTTAAAAACTGATTTTTTTTTCAAGCCCCAAAAGCAATTGCTTGATGATATGTTAAGTTGTCGCCCTATAATAAAAAACCTTTCATCTCTGTTGAAAGATTTTTCAAATCGGTTTTGGGAAGCTAAGGTTAGTAAAGGTTTATTGTATTTTAATGATCTTGAGCAGCTTGCAGCAAGATTATTATATATTAAAAACGTAGATGGCATTAAAATTCCTTCTGAAATCGCTTTGGAATACAAGCAACGATTTGTTGAGGTCTTAACCGATGAATATCAGGATATTAATTTAATTCAGGAATTAATACTATCCGGAGTAAGCAAAGACGGCAATTCTAACCGATTTATGGTGGGAGATGTAAAACAGGCAATATACCAATTTAGATTAGCAAGACCTGAACTGTTTATGAGCAAGTACAGCCAGTACCGTTTAGAAAAACAAGCTGGCAGTATTATTGATTTGCGGAAGAACTTTAGAAGCAGGAATAATGTGCTTTCGAGTATAAATTTTATATTCAGTCAATTAATGACGGAGGACATGTCAGGTATCATTTATGATGAAAATGCTGCTTTATTTCCAGGAGCGCAATATTTAGATGGTATCTCAGATAAAACAGAAGTCATAATAGCTGAAAATGATAAGATTGAAGTAAATGAACCCGATAGTGAAGCAATTAATTTAATAAATGAACTAAGCGCATTAGAGCTTGAATCTGAAATTGTTTCTAACGAAATACTGAAAATTGTTGAGTCCGAGTCTTTAATATATGATAAAACAAACAATCTATACAGAAAAATAAATTTCTGTGATATTGTAATACTTCTTCGATCAATTAGCAATGCAGGACAAATATTCGTTGAAACATTAATGCAAAAAGGAATTCCTGTGTATTCTGAGAATAAACAATCTTTTTTGGAGTCACTGGAAATTAAAATCATTACATCACTGCTGGAGGTTATAGACAACCCCATTCAAGACATTCCACTTGTAACTGTGTTAAAATCTCCTATTTGTAACGTTTCAATTGATGAACTTGCAATGATTAGAGTAAATAAGGAAAGGCATTTATCTTTTTATCACTGTGTACAAGCTTATATTAACGAAAATTCAAATGCCTTGTGTGAAAAGCTATCAAATTTATTTATCAAACTAAATGAATACAGACAGATTTCTTCTTTTACTCCTATTAATGAGTTTATTCAATTCATTTACAAAGACATTGAATACGAAAACTATGTTTTATTAATGCCTAACGGAAAAAATAGACTGAATAATTTAAGAAAACTAATTGATTATGCAATAAAATATGAAGAAACTAGTTACTATGGTTTAAATCATTTTATACAATACATAAACAAGATAAAGAATTCGAGGTTTTCCGAGGCGTCTAATTCCTTGTCAGATGATTCTAATTCTGTACAAATTATGACAATTCACAAAAGCAAGGGATTGGAATTTCCGGTTGTTTTCGTTTGTGGACTTTCAAAAAAGTTTAATTATCAGGATTTGAAAGCATCTGTGCTTTTTCATCAAGATATGGGTATTGCTATTGATTATGTTGATTACAATAAACGAACAATTTCTAAGACTATATTTAAACAGATTTTATCGAATAAGCTTAAGTCAGAAATTATGGCAGAGGAATTACGTATACTTTATGTAGCAATGACAAGAGCAAGAGAGAAGCTTTATCTTGTCGGTAGCGTTAAAGACTTTGAAAAAAGCGTTAGTAATTGGTCTTTAGGATGCACAAATGGGTATGTACCTTTCTGGTATTTCAACAGCACTAACAATGCCTTTGACTGGATTATGCCCACACTTTTAGGTAATAAGGACATAAAAAAATTTATCCCAAAAACTGATCATGAAAATACTGTAGTAGTTAATCCTTACAGCGATGCAGAATTTTGTTTTAAAATAACATCTAAAGAACAGTTGATTTCTGATTATAAAAAGTATAATATCAATAAAGGGATTAGGTTTGATTCAATTAAGGAGTTTTTAAAGAATAAAGACTATAGTCCCTATTCAGATGAAATTGCTAATAAGCTTTCATTCATCTATCCGTATATACATTCAATGCAAACACCTTTAAAAACTTCCATTTCGGAAATTAAGACACGTTTTCAGAAAGAAACTTTAGGTTCTAATTATTCTGAGTCAAATGCTCTTATAAGGGATAGATTGTTTTTTAAGGAACCTGACTGGGTCTTGGATTTAAACTTGGTTGCTTTGAAGAGCAAAAAATTGTCTGGTGCAGAACTTGGTGCTGCCGTACATAAAGTCTTAGCCGAAATAGACTTTTTTGAACCAAATTATAATAAAGCAGTCAAAGACAGTATTAACCTATTAAAATCTAAAGAGATTCTTAGGCAAAACGAAGCAGACAGTATAGATATAGACAGAATTATTACATTCCTAAATTCTCCTTTATGCAATAGAATAAGAAATAGCCAGAGGATTTATAGGGAAAAACCTTTTGTAATTGAAATAGATGATGCAAGCCTTGGTTATGGAAATGGTGAGAAGACATTAGTCCACGGCATAATCGATTGTTTTTTCTATGAAAATAAAGAAATTGTGTTGCTGGATTACAAGACTGAGTATATTAAATATGATATAAATATAAATGCAGAAAGCCATGTTGCCCAAATGTATATTTATAAGACTGCTCTTGAAAAAATTACGGGCATGAATGTAAAAAGTGTTTTCCTGTATTTTATGGGTGCAGATGCTGAATATGATTTAACTGAACAACTTAGAAAGAGGTAGCTAATGAAGTTTATTAAAGATTTTCGTGACGGCGAAACAATTGTTGAACATTATCTATGTAAAAGCAAGCAGACATTAAAATCCCGTTCGGATAAGAATTATCTGTCTTTGAAGCTTCAAGACAAAACAGGTACAGTTATAGCAAAGGTCTGGGATATAAACAACAATATACAAAGTTTTGAAGAAAATAACTTTATTAAGATTGATGCTATTGTAACCGTATATCAGAATGAATTTCAATTGAACATTAAGCGTATAAGAAAGAGCCTTGAAGGTGAATATGATCCCCTTGATTTTATACCTTCAAGCGAGAAAGACACTGACTCAATGCACAAGAAAGTACAAGAGTATATTTCTTCCATTAAGAATACCTATATCAAACAGCTATTGGAAAATATATTACTTAAGGATGAAACAATTTCAACTCAATTACTTAAACACTCCGCAGCAAAGAATTTCCATCATAGTTATATGGGTGGATTATTAGAGCACACTCTGGGAGTTGTTGAAATTTGTAATTTCATGGCTTCAAAGTATGACACCATCAACC
The DNA here is from genome assembly GCA_964611655.1 of uncultured Eubacteriales bacterium. GTDB lineage: Bacteria > Bacillota > Clostridia > Lachnospirales > CAZTAY01 > CAZTAY01. The sequence goes on along the minus strand of CAZTAY010000121.1, from coordinate 4,415 downwards.
GTGATCTATTGATTGCAGGTGCTTTACTTCACGATATATGTAAGATATATGAGCTTTCCTCATTCCCAATAAATGATTATACTGATGACGGTCAGTTGCTGGGGCATATTTATATGGGTGCTGAATTGATCTCATCAGAAGCAAAAAAAATTAAGGATTTCCCTCATGAGCTTGAAAGCATATTAAAGCACATGATCTTATCTCATCATGGAACATATGAATATGGTTCTCCAAAGTTACCTAAAATTTTAGAGGCATTTATACTTCACTGTGCCGATGATATGGATGCTAAAATTAAGGTATTTGAAGATGCAATTGCAAACGATAAAACCCAAGGTAAATGGGTTGGTTATCATAAGGCACTGGATAGAAACATTCGTAAAAGTTATTTAGACTAGAAAGTTGGTTATTTGTGGAGATTGGACAGAGCATTGAATTAAACATAGTTGACTTGGGTATTAATGGAGAAGGTATCGGAAAATACGAAAACTGTACGTTCTTTATTGATTCTGCTGTACCAGGAGATTTTTTGAAGGCTAGGATAACGCAAATCAAGAAGAACTTTGCTATAGCTAAGCTAGAACATATCATAAAGCCTAGCAAATACAGAATTAAGCTCGACTGTGTTTATTATAATGATTGTGGCGGCTGTAATGTACGTCATATTAAAAAGAAAGCAGAACTCACATTTAAAGAAAAAATGGTAATTGATAATTTAAAGAGAATTGGTGATGTTTCAGCAGAAGTATTGCCTATTATATCTGAACCAAAAAGAGACAGGTACAGAAATAAATGCGTATATCATTTTGGAAAAACTAAAAAGACTTATGATTGCGGCTTTTATCGAGTTAAATCACATGAAATCGTGCCCATTTCTGATTGTTTGTTAAGTCATAAAGACGATGCAAAAGTTCTTTCAGTTGTCAAAACTTTTGCTGACATTAATAAAATTCCATATTATGATGTAAGCCTGAATAAGGGCATATTAAAGCATGTGTTAATTAGAAGGAATCAAGATTCATTCATTGTCTGTATTGTTATAAACGGTAACATAATAAAAAACCATTTAGAATTAATTGAAAAACTGAAAAATATCAACGGTTTTAGTGGATTGATTATCAGTCAAAACAAAAAAAAGACCTCCGAAATTTTAGGCGATTCATTTAAAGTTCTGTATGGACAGGAATACCTTATTGAACAAATGGGGCACATCAAATATAAAGTTGCATTTTCTTCATTCATGCAAGTTAACAGCGGACAAGCCCAAAAGTTATATGAAACAGTTAAAAAACTTGCTGATCTTTCTAAAAACGAAGTTGTCTTTGATTTTTATTGCGGAGTTGGGGCTATTGCTCTATTTCTGGCAAGAGATTCTAAGATGGTTTATGGCATTGATATTACAGAAGAATCAATTAATAACGCTAAAGAAAACATGGAAATAAATGATATTACTAATTGTGAATTTATTGCGTGTGACGCCATAACAGGTGCTATGGATTTAAGGGATAAAGGCGTTAAAGCAGATTTGGTTGTGCTTGATCCGCCCCGAAGCGGATGTGATAAACAAATGCTGGCATACTTGCTAGAGGAAAAACCAAAGACTATTATCTATGTTTCTTGTAACCCTTCAACCCTTTCAAGGGATTTAAAAACATTATCAACTGCTTATGATGTTGAAACTGTACAGCCTGTTGACATGTTTCCAGGGGTTTATCAGGTTGAGTGCATTGTTAAATTGAAATATCGTAGTTGTTAATTTAAAATCAAAGTAAGGTGTTTGCAATTGTATTCTGCAAACACCTTGCTTGTTTACTATAATTAATTTGAGTGAACACTTTCACTTCTTTTATTGTACGCAATAAAAATGGAATAGTATGCAACCAGAATTGTATAAATCACGTGGTTTTCTTAAGTTAAACAACTCTATATTATTTTGACATAATACTTCCTGTTTCTAGGTCCATCAAACTCGCAGAAATAAATACCCTGCCAAGTTCCCAAAAACAACTTTCCATCCTTTATAATCACAGTCTGACTTGAACCCACACAGCTTGATTTCATATGTGCATGTGAATTACCTTCGCTGTGTAAAAACTCTTTTCTGTCAGGAAAGGCTTTGTTTAAACTAAGCAACAAATCTGTTACAACATCAGGATCCGCATTTTCGTTAATTGTGATTCCGGCAGTTGTATGAGGGCAAAAAATAATACACAAGCCGTCATTAATTTTGCTTTGGTCTACTGCTTCTATCACATTAGATGTTATATTATATAGATTTTCTCTTTGGGTTTTAATGTAATATTCAAAAAGCATTTCATCCCCCTACCATCTGTTGTTAGTCCTCATAAGACACTTGCCACAATATGCCAAACTTATCTGAAAAAAATCCAAACAATTTACTAAAAAATGTTTCTTCAAGGGGCATCAAAATATTGCCTCCTTCTGAAAGCTGATCAAACCAATTCTTAAGTTCTTCTTTATCATTGCTTAATAACGATATACTAATATTATTACCAATAAGAACTTCATTCCCAGGCATTACATCACACATCATAATTTGATTTGGACCTATGTTTAAATTAGCATGTAAAACAAGATTTTTTATCTCATCTGTAATTGGGAAAGCAGTTTCTGGCATGTCTTGATATGTGATTATTACGGGTTTTGCATTTAATGCTTTTGAATAAAACTCTATTGCTTCCCTACAATTACCATTAAACGCTATATAAGGCTCAATTTTCATGATTTCAGCTCCTTGGCTATGAATTTGGTTTGTTCTATTGACACTTTCTTCTGAATATGTCATTATAAATTAAGTATTAAAATAGAAAATTATTCAAGTTTAGTACCACTCTTAGTATACAAAATAATAAATATTATATCAATGTTTTTTTAAGTTTATTAAAACAATTTACGAACGGAGAGATTATTATGAAGCCTTTTAAAAGCTATGTAGTAAGTCAGAACGAAAACGGAGAATATGTTGGCGAAATTAAAGATGCATCATTTGGTGAAGATTCAAAGGGAGAAGTCATTATTAAGGTTAAATACTCATCTTTAAACTACAAAGACGCCCTTTCATCAACAGGTAATAAAGGAGTAACAAGAAATTATCCACATACACCTGGCATTGATGCTGCTGGTATAATTGAGTCAACAGAAGGCTCAAAGTTTAAGGTCGGCGATGAAGTTATTGTTACAGGTTATGATCTTGGTATGAACACAAAAGGGGGATACGGTGAGTACATCAAAGTTCCTGAGTCTTGGGTTGTAGCTCTTCCTAAAAATCTTACTTTAAAAGAGAGCATGGCTTACGGAACTGCAGGAATGACCGCTGGACTTTCAGTGGATAAAATTGTTAAAAATGTTCCTGTTGGAAAGAAAATTGTTGTAACCGGGGCAACCGGAGGAGTTGGTAGTCTTTCTGTTGCCATTTTAAGTAAATTAGGCTATAGCGTAACCTGCGTTACAGGAAAGATGGAAGAAGAGGCTATGCTTAAAAAGCTGGGCGCACATACAGTAATCAGCCGTGAAACCTTCATGGAAAACAGTAATAAAGCAATGCTTAGACCTGTTTGGGATGGAGGTATTGACACTGTATCAGGAGCAATGCTTACACAGATAATTAAATCACTAAACTACCATGGTGCTGTAACCTGTTGTGGGATGGTAACCTCACAGTCATTTGAATCATCAATATTCCCATTTATTCTAAGAGGGATTTCCCTTTTTGGAATTGATTCTGTAGAATGTGATATTGCAGAAAAACAGTATATTTGGGATAAATTATCAGGTGAATGGAAGCTTGATAGTTTACTTGATAGCGTTACTGAAATTGAGCTTCCTCAACTAAATGACTATGTTAAAATGATTCTTTCAGGCAAACACAAAGGAAGAACAATTGTAAAAATTAGTTAAAACTAAAAAAAGTGGCTTTGCCACTTTTTTTGACTTCTATTACCATTTACCCTTGCCAATATGCGCTTGAAGCTCAGCTCTACATAATTGTTTAGTATCCCAAGCTCTGTCCTTGAGCCAGCCAAAAATTGATTTACAGCCGGGATCTAGGTTAATCTCCAGACCTTCTATACATAATTCATTTATTCTCATGCTAAGAGCAATGAGTTCACAATGGATATCATTTGTTCTGTCTGAATCATAAACCTTTTTTGCATCCTCGTCGCTTAACTCTTTAAAAGCAGATGGTTCAGCACCGCATTTTAAGCATTTTCCAATTTCACCGTCACATTCAATTTTAAAACCACAAACAGAACAAACTTTTATTTTCCTCATATATATATCCTCCTATGATAAATATAAACAATCAATACATTAAATATTTTAACCAAATCAAATTAGAATTATAATTAATTCCAATATTTAATTAAATCATTTTTTACGCATCGGAATAAGTT
>CAZTAY010000120.1:0-8225 GCA_964611655.1 uncultured Eubacteriales bacterium | reverse complement strand
TTTAGCCAAATGCTTCAGGTTGTGATCCAGCGCGTAGCGCTTTCGTTCTGTTTATTATGTCATTTATTAAAAGGGCTTCGGCCCTTTTTTAATTCCTTAGAAAGGAGCTTTTCCAATGTCCCACTACACCGCCGCCGAATACGAAACCGCCAAAAGCTCAAACATTGCTACATACTTACAATCCACTGGCTACGCCCTCGAAAAAGTCGGCTCTGTCTACAAAGGCAAACTGCACGACAGCTTAATAATACGTGAAGATGGCCGTTGGTACTGGAACTCTCGTGGAATTGGCGGCCGCTCGCCCATCGAACTGCTTAAAAACATTCTCATTAATGATTTTGGATACGGTGATGAAAAGGAAGCCGCCGTTGAAGCAATCAAAAGGCTTTCCGGGGCTTGCAGCGTAATGTTTAGTATGCCAAAAGAACCCTTGCCGTCTAAGCCTAAGTTAAGTCAAGCCCCTGCTTCGTTTGTTTTGCCTACGCCTAACCAAAGTGTATCCCGTGTGATGGCGTATCTCTGCAACACAAGAGGGCTTGACCCGGAAATTGTTTCGAGCTTAATTAAGCATAGGCGGCTTTATGAATCAAAAGATTTCCACAACGCCGTGTTCGTTTCCTACGACAAAGAACACAATCCCCGATACGCCTTTATGCGAGGTACGTATTCATCAGCAGAAAATCAATTTAAAAAAGAGATACCGTTTTCAGATAAAAGCTATGCTTTCGCCCTGCCGGGTAGACATCAATCCGGCAGGGTTTTTTGTTTTGAGGGGGCAATTGACGCCATATCTCACGCCACACTTTACAAACGGCACGGCCTTGACTGGCAAGCGGACAACCGCATTTCTTTAGGCGGCACAAGCTTTTTAGGACTACACCGTTTTTTAGAGGATAATCCGCAAGTTAAATTTATTACAGTGTGCCTTGATAATGACTCCACCGGCTTACGGCGAGGACAGAAATTGTTTGATGAATTTACCGCCGAGGGGTTTACTGTGGACTTTGAATATCCAATTAGAAAGGATTTTAATGAGGATTTACTTCACGAATTGGCTGCTGAAAAAACGGCCACAGCAAAGGAGTGTGATTTTGAATTTGAAATGTAGCGGCAAAGAAATAACCCTCGGAAGCCTGTTTGACGGCATTTCCGGCTTCCCATATGCCGGTTCATTATTCGGCATTAAAACACTATGGGCAAGCGAAATATTGCCACAAGCAATTTCCGTATCAAAACGGCATTTTCCCCATATGGAGCATTTGGGAGATATAACGCAGCTTGACGGCAAACGCATTGCCCCGGTGGATATTATAACTTTCGGCAGCCCCTGCCAAGACCTTTCTGTAGCAAGAGGAACACGGCTCGGCCTTGACGGCAAGCGCTCAGGGCTTTTTATGGAAGCAATACGCATTATTAAAGAAATGAGGGAGGGAACAAATGGAGAATACCCCAAATTTGCCCTTTGGGAAAACGTACCCGGCGCATTTAGCTCAAACAAGGGGAATGATTTTAGAATTCTGCTTGAAGCGTTCACAGAAACCAAAATTCCAATGCCTATTGGTGGAAAATGGGCGAACGCCGGAATGGTTAGAGGCCACTGCGTTGACTTCGCTTGGCGCACACTGGACGCCCAATATTGGAATGTCCCCCAGCGCCGCCGTAGAATCTTTGCTGTGGCAAGTTTTAACGGACAATGTGCCGCAGAAATATTATTTAAGCTCGAAAGCCTGTATAGGTATCTTACGCCGAGCGGCGCGCCGTGGGAAGGAGTTGCCGCTTATGCTCAAAGAAGCGTTAATTGCCCAATCGCAGTGTTAAACGACCAAGGCGGCGCAAGCTTAACTGTTGAAAAATCGCCTATTTCCCCAACACTTAGGACTGAAACACACGGAAATCTGCCAGTGATAGGTGTAAACCAAAATGCATACGGCAATATTTCAACCTCGGATGTTGCTTATACGCTGTTGACCGCTCCTAATGCCAGCGGACGGAATGCACCGCTTATCGCTGTTCACCCGGATATATGCGGAACGCTTTGCGGCAGCGGCGCAGGGCTGCCACGCCCTGCCGGAATGTGCAGCGAATGTGATTTATGTGTGGTTTGTCCGGCACTAACTAAAATTAATGTTGTAGCGTACTGCTTGCAGGGCAATATGATAGGCCGCAAGGATAATAACGGCCCCCAAGGCAACGGCATAAATGAAAACGTATGCTTTTCTTTAAATTGCATTGACCGTCACTCCGTTGCTGCTATTGATTGCCGTAACCATAAGGAATATGACCAATTAAGCGGCACACTGCAAGCAAAACAAGGCGGTAGTTATTCACTCAATTATCAAAACCCTATTCGCTGCGGTTATATCGTGCGCCGCCTAACCCCTACTGAATGTGAGCGGCTTATGGGCTTCCCCGATGACTGGACAGCGTTTGGTTCAGACGGCAAACCCATAAGCGACACTCCACGTTATCAAATGCTTGGCAACAGCGTTGTAACGAATTGTGTTGCCTATGTATTAGCCGGGATAGTAGAACAATTAAGGAAGGAGAACACTTAATGACATATGAAGCCGTAAAAACCAGTGAAAAATATCAGCTTAGAATCGCCCACGATGAGGACTGCGAAAGTCCTCGTAATTGGGATAATTTAGGCACTATGGCTTGTTGGCACAGGCGATATAACTTAGGTGATAAGCACGAATTTTCCGAGCCAAAGGATTTATTACGGTCTTTGGCAGAAGATACGCTATCACCTAAAGACATTATAGCCTACGTTAAGCAAGGACAGGCGACTAATTTAAAGCTTGAATACGATAACTCCACGATGGAATGGGATTTAAAGTCCTATTCTGATTATTTTAAAGAGTGGTACACAGAATACAGCGCAGAAGCCCCACTTAATATGGAGGATGGTGTTTTAAGTTATTCCATCTTGCAAGAAATGGAAATAAGTGACCTTATGACACTAGCAGAGCAGAAAAACATTATAATGCCGCTATTTTTATACGACCACTCAATCCAGTCCATAAGCACAAGCACATTTACGGGCAGAGCGCAACACGCCGAATGGGACAGCGGACAAGTGGGATTTGTTTACACAAGCTTTGATGCCATTAAAGAGAATTATGGAGACATATCGGCTGATACTATTGAAAAGGCAAAGGCACTTTTAGCCGCAGAAGTTGAAACCTACGATTTATTCTTACGTGGTAACTGCTACGGTTACGAGCTTTACGAAGATGGTGCTAAAACCGATAGCTGTTGGGGCTTTGTTGGCCATTTTGATAATGTTAAAGAGGACATTAAAGGTTATTTGCCGGAGGAAGCAAAAGCCCTTGCAGATGAAATGTCATACGGTGTTTGCGAATATGAATATGCTGAAGAAATGGAGGTTGAAGTTTAATGAAAAGCTATAACGTCCATTTTTCTTTTTATTCTTTAGAATATGGAGATTTTGAGGAAATACACTTCAAGGTAGAAGCCGAAAACCAGTTTGAAGCCCGGCGCAAGGCCTGGCTTCTGTGTGATAACAATGAGGATATGGCCTTCGCAAGAAATATTCGGCTTTGTGGTGTAACGTGGGAAGCCACTCCACTTGATATGCAAGATTATTTTAATGCGCTTGCTTCTTATGAAAAATATCAGTTGGCACTTTATGAAAACGTTCATAAGAATAACGCACAAATTTCCGGCCAGTCTGAAAACGATAACAGCTATGGAGATATACGGCTTGCCGCTTTAGGCAGTTTAAGCACAATTAATGAAATCGCTAAGGATTTTGGGGCAGCTTATGGAATGTTACCGCCAAGGTATTTTGATGAGTTACATTACGCTGATGCGCTAATTGATGTAATTGACAAGCAATTTGGCTTTGATGGAGCAATGGCATTTATTAAGCTGCTTGACAAGGCTAAAAAATGGGATAACGGCTCATTGTTTAGTCTTGCAGAGATTTTTCAAAAAGGCTATATGTTTGTGAATGACGAGTATTTCAGCCTTGCAAACCACTTTTCAAAGGACGGCTTTTATCCTGTAGGCGACTTAAACGAGAAAGCTGATTACTACATAAGGCGCTGGAGAGAAACTCACAAATGTAACTCCTTAGAGCATATGCCTTTTTATGATGAAAGGCATATCGTTGAGGGAAGCCAATCTATGAATTACGTTTATAAAATTCTCGTGCTTAACAAGTCTGTTCTTCCCCCGGAGCAAAAAACGCCAATTAATGGCCTGTGGTTTTCAAACAACTTAGAGGACACACGCTCAAATGCTGACCCTAAACTCATTGAGGTAAAAAACTTGATAACAGGGGAAACCGCAGAATATTTTCGCAGTGATTTTTTAGGCGTATTGAAGCCAGAAATTGAAGCAAAGCTTGATGATGAAGCTATTCGTAATGAATATACTAAGCATATCGAGTCTGTTTCAAATGAATATGCGTTTGATGAAGATGAGGAACTGGAAATGTAATTACGCCGGTTCCCTGCTCAAATTTATGGTGTTGCGGCTGAAAGTACGGTCAATGCAGTGGGCATCTAATAGCCAGCCCTTTAACTCGCTTTTATAAAGAATAACAGGCATACGGTCGTGAACGTCAGCTATGGAAGCATTGGCGGCTTGGGTGAGGATAACAAAGCACTCTTTAAAACTGTCCTTTTCCTTAAAGACATTATAAATCCCGGCCATATAGAGCATAGAGTTTGTTTGCTCCGTAAACAAAAATTTGTCTTTCGGCTTTGTTTCATCTTTTTTCTGCCACTCATAAAAACCAGTGGACGGCACGACACAGCGCTTTTCAAGCAACGGCTTTGCGAACATTTTCTTTTCTGCGGCTGTTTCGGATTTTGCGTTTATTATAACGCCTTTTCCATCCCACTTGGGAAAACCCCACTGCATAAGAGAAAGCCCCGGCTTGCCGTCCATCAATGACAATATCGGGACATTATTTGTGGGGAAAATTTCACCGGTTTTGCAGGATACGCTTCCGTTATATTTATTGTTAATTTCCTGTAAAATTTTATTGATTTCCTCTATGTCTTTTTCATCATTAAATTCATAACGGCCGCACATATTAACCTCCAACGCAACAAGGGTATTGGTTGACAATAAATGTATAAAGAAAAGACACACTTGCAAGCACAATGGGGATTATGTACCAATGATTTCTACCTTTAGCAAAGACGCGGCAACATACTGCGATGATAGCAGCCGCAAACAATTGTAAATTACGGAGTGTGTATTGGGGTTCCATGTGTGAACTGGCCATCATTCGACCGTTTATTAAGCAATAAAGCACCATTGTTATACAGAATATGACTGTAACGCTGAAGAGTACAAAAAACTTTTTTCTTTTAAGCAAAATTATCCCTCCACAACAAAACAATCAATCCTTTGTTTCCAAAAACCAATTGTTTTCGTCCTTAAACATGTATACTTCTTTACCCCGGATATGACAAGTATACCGAACGCCCATTCCTCCGGCTTTTAAGCTTGCGGCCTTGCGAACGTCCGTTATGCGGTCAATTTCAAAGGTGCGACCGTCCTCCCACTGGATTGAAATGGGCGTAACTTTGCCGTCCTCTGAAAATTTTGCAGTAACAGCAACGTTCTTTTTGCCCATAACAAGCCGCCTTTCTGCCGTTTAAAGAATTGCGCCGTCAAAATAATTTAAAGGGTGAATAACATTGTCCTCTTTTGCGTTTAGATGGGTAAGGCTTTTATCTGCCAAAAGTATTCCCCTATGAATGGCGTTATATCCAAAGCGGCTGCGGATTTCATCAACAGTAAACTCAAAAGCTTCTTGCTTCTCACGCTTATCAAAGTCGGTAAACAAGTCAAGTTGAACGGTAGTATCCTTTTGCACAAGATTCGTTCCCCGAACGCCGATTGAGCGAAGTGGCTCTTTAAACTGATACTTTGTCATAAATATTTCAAGCGCTTTTTCGGCAAGCTCACCGGCTATAAAGGTTGGATAATCAAGCTTTGCTTGTCGCTCGCAAGACAACAAATTTTTATCCCGGACGTAAATCTGTACGGTGGTACATTTTAGACCCTGCTCACGAAGCCTTGCAGCCACGCTATCGGCAAGCATATAGAAAACGGCTTTGACTTCTTCTACCGTTGTTAAATCTCTCGGCGTGGTTGTGGAGTTTCCAACGCTTTTGATGTAGCTTTCAGCGCCGTTTTTCGCCACAGGGGAATTATCCTCACCGTTGGCAAAACGGTGTAACACGATACCCCACTTGCCAATCCAAGAGTACAAATATTTAACATCGCACCGGGCTAAATCGCCAATCGTATTTATGCCGTAGTTGCGGAGTTTTTTCGTTGTAGCACGGCCAACGTAAAGTAATTCGGAAGCCGGAAGCCGCCATACCACGTTTTTATAGTTTTCTCTTGAAATGACCGTGACGGCATCGGGTTTTTTGATGTCACTGCCGAGTTTAGCAAAGATTTTGTTGAAGCTAACCCCGATGGACACAGTTAAACCTAATTCAGAATAAACCCGGCGCCGTATTTCCTCGGCGATTGCTTCACCGCCGCCAAACAAGCCAACACTACCGGTTACATCAAGCCAACTTTCATCAATGCCGAATGATTCTGTCTGGTCGGTGTATTCGCTGTAAATCTCTTTCACAAGCTTAGAAAACTTCAAATAACGGTCAAAATGCGCCGGGACAACCACAAGTTCACGGCACTTTTGTTTTGCTTGCCAAATGGCTTCCCCGGTGGACACGCCGTAGCCTTTGGCAAGTTGATTTTTCGCCAAAATAATGCCGTGTCGTGCGTCCTCGTCACCGCCTACAGCTACAGGCAAATTTCTAATTTTGGGGTTTAAAAAACACTCCACACTTGCATAAAATGCGTTCAAGTCAGAGTGCAATACTGTTCTGTCCATAGAATCACCATAGCAAACAAATATTCTGTTATGACCTATTGTAATCCTATTATTTGAAAAATACAATTGCAAAATTTTAACAATCTTTAGGAGGTGTTTTTGTGCTTTCTCGTTCTTTGAAAATAAGCTTGCGTCTGTTGCTCCAAACAATACCCTACCCCTAAAACCGTGAGGGCAGGAATAACGGACTGTCGTCCGTGGCTAAACGGCTTGTGGGCAAAGCCCACAACAAGACATTTTATTGAAACACCGACATTTTTACGACATTCACAGGTCAAAAGGGGGAGTATTAGCTGAAAAAAGAGGATACCGTGCAAATTACGGTAAAGATTAGGCAAAGTGAATATGACAGCCTAAAAAAGCTGTCGAGTAAAACACATAAGCCCATTGCAGAAATCGTGAGGGGCTTTATTCGTGCCGGAATGAGCATTGAGAGTAGCAAAGATGACATTGATTTTATCCGAAAGCAGCTTCGTGAGGAATTGGACATAATGCTAAAACCGCAAGTCAACCGGCTTGCAAAGCTTCTAATGCGAATCGGAATGATGACTATATCCTTTTGCTACTTTAACTCAAAAATCATAGAAAACTTCGTGCCGTTTGAGGATATGGAAAGCTATGAGGAACTTATGACAAACGCCAAGCACAGCGCCGCCGCATATCTAAATATGCGTGATGCTGCACTTGACGCCGCTTTTAAGGAGTTTGAGGAAAACAACCTATAAGTGCTAAACAATTGTTTTAAAGACCTCATTAAAAGCAGAAATTTGTTCCTTCGAGAGCTTTCGGGCATTGTTGATAAGCTCAAGCAATTCCGGCTCAAACTCGGCTTCCTCTGTGGTAAAAAAATCTGAAAGAGTAAGGCCAAGTGCAGCGCAAAGTTTCCCCATAATTTCAACAGACGGTTGCTTTTTGCCACGCTCAATATCCTGTATGTATGTTGCGGAAACGTCAGAAATCTGTGCCAGTTTGTAAACGCTATATCCTTTACTTTCGCGGATATATGTTAATCGTTTCGGTAAATCAAACATTTTACACACCTCAATATATAAATCTATAGATATATAATATCACGCACTATTGATTAAAATAATATCCTATAGCGCTTGAATTTAAACATCTATAGCTATATACTATTAATATAATTAGTATGGGGTGGCAAAGATGAAAGATGTTTTAGATAATACAACAAAGATATTGATTGGCAAACGTATCCGCTATTTAAGAAAAGAAATGAAGCTTACGATTGAGCAGCTTTCAGAAGCGATTGACATTACGCCAAGTTACTTAGGGCTTATTGAGCGTGGATTAAGGGGAGGTTCATTAGATA
>CAZTAY010000119.1:0-8293 GCA_964611655.1 uncultured Eubacteriales bacterium | reverse complement strand
CGATGGAATAATAAGGTTTTTTAATTATTTCTATAATGATAATACTTCTTTACTAGATTATATCCCTGAAAATACCGTTCTTATCTTTGATGAACCTCAAAAAATATCCCTTCATTCAGAAAATATACTTTATGAATTTGATGAGAGTATGAAAAATAGGATTGAAAAAGGTTATTTTCTGCCTGCTCAATCCGAAATTATATTTAAATACCAACAAATACTTAACTTTTCAAAGAGATTTGACAAGGTACTGCTAAGTACCTTTGGACAAGATAATAAGGACTTTGACATTTCAAACACCATTCATTTTAATGTTAAATCTCCTCCTTCTTTTTTAAATAAAATGGATCTCCTTGCTAATGAGCTTATGCAATATAGTCAGCAGAAATATAGTATACTTGTTCTAGCTGGAACTAGGATGCGTTCAGAGCGTTTAATAAGGGAGCTTAAAGAATTTAATATAATTGCATATTATGTTGACGAGATCGATAATTCAGAAATTGAACCCGGAAAAATAGCTGTTTCCAGAGGCTCATTAAAAACAGGATATGAGTACTCAGATTCTAAATTTGTAATTATCACTGACAAATCATTCCTTGCATCTGAAAAGAAGAACAAGAAAAAAGCTGCAAAAAAGAAAAGAGCTGCTCAAATTGAAGATTTTTCTGATTTAAAAGTGGGCGACTATGTCGTTCACGATAGTCATGGCATAGGAAAATATCAGGGCATTGAAAAGATCGCTGTAGAAAACACAAAACGTGATTTCTTAAGGATTGAATATGCTTCCGGCGGCATTTTATATGTAGCAACCAGTCAGTTAGATATAATTCAAAAGTACATTGGCGGAGAGGCCTCACCTCCTAAACTAAACAAGCTAGGCGGTGCGGACTGGCATAAATCCAAAACAAAAGCAAAGAAAGCGGCAGGAATAGCAGCAGAGGAGCTAATTCAACTCTATGCAAAGCGTCAGGCTGAAAAAGGATATATATTCTCGTCGGATACTGTTTGGCAAAGAGAATTTGAAGAAACATTTCCATATGAAGAAACCTCTGATCAATTACAGGCAATAGAGGATGTAAAAAATGATATGGAAACCGGTATCATTATGGATAGACTTGTCTGCGGTGACGTAGGATACGGTAAAACAGAAATTGCCATTCGAGCATCATTTAAATGCGTTCAAGACAGCAAACAGGTTGTGTATCTTGTTCCAACAACAATACTGGCACAACAACATTACAATACATTTGTTGAAAGAATGTCAGGATTTCCTGTTGTAGTTGAAATGTTATCTCGTTTCAGAACTCCTTCCCAGCAAAAAAAGATTATTGCTGATGTAAAAAACGGAAATGTAGATATTTTAATTGGCACTCACAGAGTCCTTTCAAAAGATATTCAATACAAGGACTTGGGTTTAGTTATTGTTGATGAAGAGCAAAGGTTCGGGGTTACTCATAAAGAGAAATTAAAAGCTCTTAAAAAGAACGTTAATTTTCTTACTTTAACGGCAACTCCAATACCAAGAACACTGCATATGAGTTTAATAGGTATCAGGGATTTGAGTATACTTGAAGATCCTCCAGAACAACGCCAGCCTATTCAGACTTATGTTCTGGAGTATAATCAGGAATTAATAAGGGATGCCGTCATACGGGAGCTTAATAGAGGCGGACAAATCTATTACTTGCACAATAAAGTTAAAAACATATTAGAAGTTACTACAAAACTTTCAAAACTGATACCGGAGGCAAATATAAGATATGCCCACGGGCAGATGAGCGAAAAAGAACTGGAAAGTATTATGCTAGACTTCATTGAAAAGAAAATTGACATGCTTGTTTGTACAACCATAATTGAAACCGGTCTTGATATACCAAATGTTAACACAATAATCATTCAGGACGCCGATCATATGGGTCTTTCTCAGCTTTATCAGCTTAGGGGGCGTGTTGGAAGATCCAATAGGATTGCTTATGCTTATTTATGCTATAAAAAAGACAAGGTTTTAAATGAGAACGCAGAAAAACGACTTCAGACAATCAAGGAATTCACTAAATTCGGTTCGGGTTTTAAGGTCGCAATGAGAGATTTAGAAATCAGAGGAACAGGAAATCTTCTTGGCGCAGAACAACACGGTTATTTAGAAAGCGTTGGTTATGAAATGTACTGTAAGCTGTTGCAGGATGCTGTTAATACCTTAAAAGGGGAAGTTGTTGAAGAAAGTTTTGAGACAACAATTGACCTTAATATAGACGCATTTATTCCTGATTTCTATATTGAAAGCGAGGAACAGCGTTTATATATTTATAAAAAAATTGCGTCAATAAATAGCCAAGAGGATTATTATGATGTGCAAGAGGAAATTGAGGACAGGTATGGAGAGATTTTAAAAAGCGTTGAAAATTTGCTTCAAATATCTTTGCTAAAATCTTTTGCACATAGTCTTGATATTGTATCCATTAAAGAAAAAAATAATGATATTATAATTTCATTTAAAGAAGATGCAAAAATTGATCCTAACGCAATTTATAAGCTAGTCCAAGCTAATAAAAATACAATGTTATTTACGGTTGCCAAAAATCCCTATATAACATTAAAAAAGAATCAAACGCAAAAAAACGAAATAATCTCCCATATTAAAAATATGTTACAAGAGCTTAAAAATTTGAATTTAAGTCAAAAATAAAGTATAATGTTCTTGTGTTAACGTGTTTTTATTGTATAGGAGGTCTAGGGTGAATAATAAAACCTTACCTATTATTTTGGCATTGCTGACAATAATGCTTGTTTTAATGTTTTTTGTGCAAAAAGGGATTGTACAAGAAAATTATGTTGCAGTTGTTGGTAACGAAAAGCTGTCTGAGTCTGAGTTTAAATTTTATCTTTTCTTGCAGGAACAGGCATTTGTCCAACAAGGCGGTGAAGATATTTGGGAAACACAATTTGACGAAAACTCAGCCGCTGAAGATATTGCAAAAGAAAGAGCCCTTTTATCCGCAAGCAAAATTAAAATTACATGTTTTAAAGCCCCTTATTTTTCTGTTGTCCTTGATGAACAAGGCAAAACCTTGGCTAAAAACGAAGCAGAACAATTCAAAAAAAGTATAAAAGAAAAATATGATATTACCATTGAGCAGTTAGGTGTATCTGAAGAGAGCCTGTTAAAGATTATGGAACAATCAGCTTTATATAAAAAGGTTTTTAATAAGATAACCGACAATTTTGAGATATCAAACAACGATTTTGAGAATTATCTGAAAACCCAAAGCGAGAATACTGACACTGCTACTTTAAGAGAAAATTATATGACAGAAAAAAAGGAAGAAATATTTGATATTCAATACGAAAAGTGGTCAAATGAATATAAAATCAATAAAAATGATATTGCTTTAAGGGATATTAATATTTCTGGATTTGTTAAGGAATAAATAAAACATGCTTGAATTTCTACGGAAATTAAGCATGTTTTATATTTTGTGTTTAAATATATGTAGCCTGAAAAGCGCCACCCTTTGATACTACAAGTATACTACGTCATATTAATAATACTTATAAAATTTGATCTACAATTTCAGTTAATCCATTTTCTAACTTAGAAAGAACTTCATCAGTCTCCTTAATGGAAGCTCCTTTTGCTCCTGAATAGAACTTAATTTTTGGCTCTGTTCCAGAAGGCCTGACACATATCCAGTTTCCATTTTCAAGTTCAAACCTTAACACATCAGAAGTAGGCAGATTCAATGGTTCTGTAGTACCGTTTAGCATGTTTTGAGAGGTTTGTGTTTTATAATCCTCAAAAACAATTGTTTTATATCCGGCAATTTCTTTAATAGGATTATTTCTAAGAGTCTCCATTATATATCTAGTTTTTTCTATACCTTCAATGCCTTGCAACGTAACAGATTTTACTCCTTCTCTAAAACAACCGTATTTATCATATATATCCAATAACCCTTGGTACATGGACTTTCCCTTGGATTTTAAATAAGCAGCCAATTCACACAAAAGCACAGTTGCAGCAACCGCATCCTTGTCTCTTGCATAGGCTCCTGGTAAGCTCCCATAACTTTCTTCCATACCAAAAATATACGTATGCTTTCCTGTTTGTTCATACTCCTTGATTTTTTCACCTATATACTTAAATCCAGTTAATACCGTTACAGTTTCAATATTATAGTAATCTGAGATTGCATCTATCATCTTAGTTGAAACTATTGATTTTATCAGTACTCCATTTTTAGGTAAAACACCATTTTCTGATTTACAAGAAATTATATAGTCAGCAAGTAAAGCTCCAGTCATATTACCGTTTAAAAATAGATACTCGCCTTTATCATCCTTAATTACAGCTCCTACTCTGTCAGCATCAGGATCTGTAGCTACTATAATATCTGCGCCCTTCTCCTTGCCAAGCCTTATTGCAAGCTCAAAGGCTTTTGGATCTTCAGGGTTGGGATAATCCACTGTTGAGAACATGGGATCAGGTTTTTCCTGTTCAGGTACAACATACACATTTTTAAAGCCTATGTCTTTTAATATTTTCATAACAGGAACATTACCAGTACCATGCAGCGGAGTAAAAACAATTGTAAAATCTTTTGCCATTTTAACAGGAATCTCAGGGTTTATCATACATTCCTTAACCGCTTTTTCATATTCATCATCTATCTCTTTGCCTATATAAACAAATAACCCATCTTTTATGGCTTGATTTTTATCAGCAAATCTAATTGCTGTTACATCTTCTATACTATTAACTTCTCTTATAATTTCATCGTCTCTTGGGCTTGAGATCTGCGCCCCGTCTTCCCAATAACATTTAAAACCATTATATTCAGGAGGGTTATGGCTAGCAGTTATTACAATTCCTGCTATACAATTAAGATATCTTATAGCAAAAGACAGTTCCGGTGTGGGTCTTAAGGATTCAAAAACATATGCTTTTATTCCGTTTGCATTTAAAACCAAAGCAGAGTATTCCGCAAATTCAACTGACATGTTTCTTGAATCATAAGCAATAGCAACACTGCTATTTTTTCCTGCATCCTGACTAATTATATAGTTTGCTAGACCTTGAGCAGCACGAGCAACAGTGTATTTATTCATTCTGTTTGTTCCTGCACCAATCATGCCTCTTAGTCCGGCAGTTCCAAACTCTAGGTCTTTAAAAAACCTAATTTGTATTTCCTTGTCATTGCCCCTGATTGATTGTAATTCCTCTTTTGTTTCTCTGTCAAATGCTTCTCCTTCTAGCCAAGTCAAATATCTTTCATTGTAATTCATAATCATTCCTCCAAACTTTATGGTATTAATGGAACATCCCCTTCCACATTTCCGGAAGGTATTGTTTGATTGTAGTTAGTTTGTGTCTGAGGATATGTTGCCGGTATTTCAGGTTGGGTATTGTTTTGAATATTATTTTGTGCAGAGCCAGCGGTTCTTTCCCTTAAGATTATATTATACGCTCTGTTGTCAGCGTCTACCATTATTGTGACAGCGGATTCGTCATAACCTTCTAAGTTAACTGTTAGTCTGTGTTCTCCATACTCCACTTTAGTCTTAACAGGCGCAATACCTATATACGCATTGTCTATATATACGCTTCCGCCATCAGGCGAAGATGTTACTGTTATATTGCCCATTTGAACCTGTTTTACCAGATTGACATTAAGAGTAATAGTTGGTCTGTCCACGGCTAAAGTGCCTTCCCAGGTTTCAAAGCCTTCTTTCGCCACTCTAAGCTTATAAGCTCCATAATTAAGAGTCAACGGCTCAGAAGTGTTGACCTCTTCTGTGTCATTTATAAAAAGCCTATAGCCTGTCTCGTTTACTCTAAGAGCAACAATTCCAGTTTTTGCCTGAACATCTTTCAAGTCAATTACAGAAGTTTCACCAGGCTTTACTGAAATGCTTCTGGTAAAAGTATCAATATTATCACCAGAAACAACAATCGTATGCAATCCTTCTGAAACAGGAATCTCCCCTGCATCATCAATGGCTTTATAGATCTTATTGTCAATTTCAATTGCGCCGTCAACAATATTGTTATAATTGATAACTTTTATTAAACCATTTCTCTTCTCAAATACAAATGTATAAGCAGTTTCACCATATCCTTTTAAGGTAAGGGTATCACCGGTGGTTATATCTGAAATTTTTGCATTTGTACCAAGAGGAAGAATAATTGTGTTCTTAGGAATCTTAAACAGTTCCGAACCTACTCTAATTTTATCTCCTTCAATCTTTGCGCCTGTTATGGATTTCTTTTCCCAAGCAGACGGGCTAATTTGAATAGCCTTAGCCTTGCCGTTAACTGTGTTAAATTCAGCCCTAATTAAATCACCAAGAAAGATTTGATTTAATGTCATAGGTGTTCCGTATTTATCGCTTATAGCGGTTTTGCCGTCTACATAAACGATATACTCAACATCCGTTATAATGTCTCGTATTGTTAGCTCCTTATTGTTAATGGCAAAAACCAATGCATTCATTTCCTTGTCGTTTTCACTGGATTGAGCCACATCTAAATCTATTTGATTTTCGGCATCTGCCAGATTCTGATCCATACCATTTGCTGGTGGTGTTTTTGGCTTAGTCATTGAAAACATTATTGCAAAAGCAAAAAGGCATACTACAGCACCAAGTCCCACAGTCGTAATCATAAAAGCAGGAAATTGACTCTTTCCCTTAACCTTTTTCCTCTCTCTTGGCTCTTTTGGCTCATCCTTTCTTGATTCTTTTGCCTTTTTCTTTTTAGGTTTTTCTTCTGGTTCATTTGTTTCATCTTCGTCATCAAATTCATCTAATTCATTTGAGCGAATAAATTCAACGCCTTCATATTTCGACCAATCATCATTTAGAAAGTCATCATCACCAAAATCATCATTAAAAGAATTATTGAAATCGTCGTCAAAATCCCCAAATTTTTTATCAGGCATTCTATCCCTCCGAAAATTATTCAAAATTTATGATTCTAAATCACTTTTAAAACGGTCATAAAATTCGGATTATGCCGCTTGTGTTTTTATTTAAAATCTATTACTATATTAATGTGAGTATGTCTCAATTCATATTTATGTTGTATTTACATTTTAAATGTATATACGAAAAAGAGCAAGAAAAAAACTGATATTATTTAATTAGTTGGGAAAAAAGTCCCTTGCAGTTTTAAATGCTTACATTATATAATTTAAATAATTTACATCTTGGGGGATTTATATGCCTGATATTCGATTAAAATTTAAAAACTCTCAAAACGAATTTACTTTAATCTCAAATGAGTTTATTGATAGATTTATGCCTCTTGCTCCGCCAATTTTTGTTGTTGTTTATTTATGGCTTATTAGGAATCTTCATTCAACCAATTTTGATTTTTCTCTTAAAAACATAGCAAGTTATTTAAATCTGACTGAAAACGATGTGTCAGAAGCACTAAAATATTGGGATAAAGTTGGATTATTCAAGGCAGATTTAAAAAATAACGAGATAAATATATCTTTCGATTTAAAAAATACAAATAAAGAAACAAAAGATGAAAAAGATATAGCACCTATTATTAATGAAAAACCTGTGTATAGTCCACAAGAACTTGATCTTTGCATCGAACGAAGCGAAGAGTTTAGAA
The DNA here is from genome assembly GCA_964611655.1 of uncultured Eubacteriales bacterium. Taxonomy (GTDB): domain Bacteria; phylum Bacillota; class Clostridia; order Lachnospirales; family CAZTAY01; genus CAZTAY01. Next base: position 669 of record CAZTAY010000119.1, on the reverse strand, counting down.
ATTTACTTAAATTTGCTGAAAAAACCTTAGGCAAAATGCTTGATTATAATGATATTAGTTCATTATTAGGCTTTCTTGACTGGCTAATGCTTCCAATGGAGGTTATAGAAGAGCTTATTTCTCATTGTGCTGTTCAAAACAACAGAAGTATTCGTTACATTGAAAAAGTAGCTCTTGATTGGTCTGCAAAGGGTATAAACAATAAGGAAGAAGCCCAATCTTACATAAAGAATCACAATGCTATGTACCGTGAAATTATGAAAGCTCTTGCTATTAAAAATAGAGATCCCATTGAAGCTGAAATTGAGATCATGGATAAATGGATTAGTGTTTTCGATATGCCTTTGGATTTAATTAAAGACGCTTGCAGTAAAACCGTTCTTCAAACCGGCAAAGGCAGCTTCCCCTATGCAGATGGGATTATAACAAATTGGTATAGCTCTGGCATTAAAACAAAGGAAGCAGTTTCCTCTTACGAAAGTTCTTTTAATTCAAGCAAAAAATCGTCGAAGGAATCATCAAAATCAGAACGCAAACAAACAACTAGCAAGCAAAACAAATTTGTTAATTACGAACAAAGGAAATGGGATTTTGATACTATTGAAAAAATGGAGCAAGACCGCATAAGAAAATTGCTTAGCGGAAATACAAAAACATCGGGTTAAAAGG
>CAZTAY010000118.1:0-8487 GCA_964611655.1 uncultured Eubacteriales bacterium | reverse complement strand
TCTTTTGCTTTATTAGTTGTACATATTATTAACATAAAAAAACAATAGCCGCCCCTAGCATGGTCTGGCTATTGTTTTTCATAGAGTTTAGCAAACCGTCAACGGTTGCCCAAAACGTCAATGTTAGTCGCATTGGCGTTTTTATTTATTTTTACTATAACTTAATATTTGCAAAAATACAATCAAAATTAATAACTATATTACTTATTTATGGACAGTTGGCTTTACCCCTATGAAGATTTGAGGCGGTATGTCATATGAAGCAATAACTTTAATGTTAGCTTTTTCTTTATAACTCTGCCACTCGTTCCGATTTGCTACACTCGTGTTCCAGGGCGCTTAAATCAATTTAAATCTTCTTACACAAACAAGTTTGATACACTGATGTTCAATTGAATTAGCTATATTAGTTGTATAATCATTGAAACCAGATTAGCAGTAATTTTATAAGTGGCTTAACCAACCAATATACGTCCAAAATCACTAAATTGTTATCTTCGCTACACATAACTTTTATATCACTACTAAAATTTTATACTACCCCGGCATAGCCTTGGGGCTATTTACTGATACCAATATATAACCCCACTTAAGGTCTTTTTTGACATACTGACGGCTTAGTTATCAGCCGTCTCAGATTGTTGACAGCTAATAAAGCTCTCGAAACTTTGCCCTGAATCCTACTTCTATCTTAAAAAAAAGAAGCAAAGAACTTTAACAGAAATGCCGCAAACGCGGCATTTCTATGAGACTATCAAGTTTATTTACCATATCTTCTATGGTTGTGAAGTCAATAAATGCATTACAAAATTACCTATTACTAAAAGTATTAACAAAACTAGTATAATTATTTTAGGGTAGCTCTTTTTTTCAGCAAACCTTACATGAGTATAGAGATAATTTCCTAAAGCTCCCATAACTAATAATGTTATTATTACAAAAAGTGTAGTATTCATAATATCCCCCAGTGAAATTGTTATTAATAAGAGAATATAACTCCTTCGCATATTTTATTGAAATTTTTCCCGTCGCTACTGAAATAAACGTCTATTAGGCTTGTTTCGTCTTTACCTGTCATGTAATAAACGCCGTTAACACCTGCATAGATTATCATTGTGTTTTCTTCTGTTATTAATTCCTTTTCTCCGCCATTTGAAGAGCTGTATAACTTACCACCACTTATGAAGTATACTTCCTTGCCATCTTCCTTTGTTACCAAATTAATAACATCCTCTGAAATAGGCTTTTCTTCCCCATTTTTCAGCATATTCAATTTGTTGTCATTTGTTACAAAGTAAACCGTATCGCCATTTAGAGAGATATCAAACAACATTACATTTGTAGCAATTTGCTCTGCATCGCCCTCACTTGCAATAACCTTTTTCTTAAGATTTGCAGATGAGTCTAAATAAAAGAGGGTTTTTCCGTCTGAGGTTATCCTTGCGTAATAGGAGTTTGTTTCTGCAATATTAATTGCTTCGCCTTCTCCTGTGTAATTAAAAATGCCGTTGTCATTTATAAAAACAATATCTTTTAAATCTGTTTGACAAAATGATTGGATGTAGACACCGCCTGTATACTCATACTTGCCTTGTGAATACATAGGCGCTATAACGTCATAGAAGTTTTTGTCTGCAATCTTAACCTTTTCACTGGCATCTTTTACAAAGTAGCTGGCGTCATTTGATGAGAAAATGAGCTGTGAATAGTCCTTGTTAAGATAACATACAGTTCCGAATCCAAGCTCGTCTGAAAGTTGAACTTCTTGGTCAGCCGTTTTTATATATAGCGAATATGCATAAGTAGCAGTATCCATCTTTGTATAATACACATATTTACCGCCATCAGAAACTATTACAGGGGAGTTATTTACTCCTAAGTCAATTGGTTCGCTACCATATACCATAACATATCCATTAAATGAATTATCATTATAAACGCAATATCCAAAGGTCTTTCCGTCAGGTGAAATTGAAAGGCTTTCAAAAACATTGCTTACAATTTTCTCTGATTTTTTAGATGCAGAATCAAAATAATATAATTCTAAGATATCGTTTTCCATTTTGGTGTATAAAGCTGCGTTTCCAGAATCAGCCACCATAATTGAATATACATTACTGTCTACCATTGTGTTTTCTTTGCCGTTAAAAAACCTTAAATTTTGGACATTGTCTTTGTTTGTCAGTATATATGCTTTTTTGTTGTCAATGCTTGTTCTGCTGTATGAATAAGGTTCTTCAATTACAACAGATTCACCATTTATAACAACAAAGGTCTTATCTTCAGCTCCTAGACAAATGATCTCATCTGCGGATTTTTGATAGCCTGTATCGCTTCCTCCACCCATGAACATTGTAAATATAAGTACAATAAATACAGCTGCTGATGCTAATATAAGAAATGGAAGTTTGAGATTTCTTGGTTTTTCTTCAGGTTCTTTATGCAAATCTTCATTGTCAGGTTCTAAGGGCATTTCTATGGTTTCTTCTGCTACTTCTATTGATTCTTCTGTTGGTTCTTCAATTGTTCCTGGTTCTTCATTTGATTCTTCAATTGGTTCTTCTGTTGATTCTTCAATTGGTTCATCTGTTGATTCTTCAATTGGTTCATCATTTGATTTTTCCGTTGGTTGGTCTGTATTTTGCTCCAATGTTTCTTCTGTGGGTTCTTCGTTAACTACTTCTGTGTCCGTGGTGTCCATGGATGCACCACAAGCATTACAAAAAACAGCATCGTCTTTTAGTTCTGCACCGCAGTTTTTGCAGATCATTTAATCAACTCCTAAATTAATATGAGTTCGGTGTTTGCAATACCTTTGATACAAACGTCGAACTTTGATTATATTCGCACGATTTATGATAAAAAACCACAAATCTCACTCATAACGTAAAGAACGCCTTGTATTCTAATACACTTTGCCAAATGTTTCACCTAGGCCAACTCACGTTAAACTTTATAGGTTAAAACGCTATAGTAGTTCTTAAATTTGTCCTTCCCTATCAGAAAATTATACCATATTAATATGGCTTGGCATAGACAAATTATGATTCTTTTGAATTGGTTACTTGAAAAATTGCCCCTGAGTATAAATTATGATATAATATTTATTATTATTTCAGTATGTTGACAAAAGGTTTGGAGACTTTTCATGTGGAAGTTTTACAAAGCACTGCTGATAAAATCTTTGCTTCTTTTTTTAATGAAGAAGTGGAAGGTTGGGAAAAGCTCCTAGCTTTATTTATTTGTCATCAGTTTGTAATAATTATATTATTATATATTCTAATATTGCGGCTACAATTAAATCTTACAATATAACTACTACAAGGAGATAATATGAGTATTTTTGAAGCATTAATGTTGTTGTGTTTTGGTGCAGCGTGGCCTGTTAATATTTATAAGTCTATTAAAAGCCGCACATCAAAGGGTAAAAGTGTTTTTTTTATGTATCTTGTAATTATAGGTTATATTAGCGGTGTTATACATAAGTTAATATATAACCCGGATATTGTCATGTATTTATACATACTAAACCTTATTATGGTTTCTATAGACGCTGCCCTTTTCTTTCGTAATAGAGCTTTGGATAGGCAGGCAGAAGATAGCTAAACTAAACTGGGTTTAGTTTAGCTCAGGCTGTCGACAATTGACAAAGACCTCGTGGCTTTGCCCCAAACCCCACTTCTTTTTTATAAAAAGAAGCAAAGAATTTTAAAAAAATGCCGCATTTGCGGCATTTCTAAGCAAAGCTTTTTGAAGGGTTTGAGAAACTTTTTCGAGAAAAAGTTTCCAAAGATCGTTTGTCAACATCTGAACTAAACTGGGTTTAGTTTAGCTACTTCTTTCATTAATAGAGCGTCCTAATTTTTTTGCCAAAAGAGGAAGAGACAACGACGCATATATAAATTTTACAGAAGCAATTTATCTACACCAAAGATAGCCTTAAGAAGCCAAAATTCGACTTGAAACTTAAATAAAAATAAAATCAACCGAAAAGATTGTTGTGAACTCTCCCTAGTATTGAGGAATATTTTATGGTTTGCATCAGGCTACAAGGCAATACATTTAAGGGTTATAATAACTGTCACAAGTCGTGGTAAATCTTATATTAACTTAGCTTTATGAGATATTTTTTCAGTCCTCTTTCCTTTACAATGCACCTTAAAATTGCTATAATCAAACAAATCATGCTAATACCAACTTGCAATCTAAACAGCCTTAAATACTTGCCTATAGATTTCAAATTAGTATAAAAAGAGGTATCATATGACAGGATTTAAGAAATTATTTGTTGTTGAAGCTACTGCTGTGCTTGCTGCCTGTTTGATATTGTTAATTCCTCCACCGGAGGGTCTTAGCAATGATGCAATGATCGTGATTGCGTTGTTGGCGTTTTCTGTTGTTAATTGGGTTGCAAACATTGTGCCTGATTATGTTACAGCGCTTTCTATGTGCTGTTTATGGGTGGTTTTTAAGATTGTGCCCTTTCAGACTGCTTTTAATGCATTTTGTGCGCCTACTACATGGCTGTTGATTGGCGCTCTTGGAATCGGCTCTGCGGTTACAAAAAGCGGACTTATAACAAGGATTTCTCTTTATGCTATGAAGCTTTGTGCGCCTAGCTTTAAGGGTCAGACACTTGCAATGCTTATTGCAGGGATATTGATTAGTCCTTTTATACCCTCTTCCATGGCAAAGGTTACCATTGCAGGGAAAATGTCAACAGGGATTGCAGATAAACTGGGTTTTGAAAACAGGTCTCCCGGTATGGTTGGTATTATGATGGCAATGTATACGGGTTTCTCCCTTACAGCGCCCTTTGTAATTAGCTCATCTTTCTTTGGTTATATGATTCTTGCGCTAATGCCGCCGGATACTCAACAGCAGTTTACGTTCTTTTACTGGTCATTATGCATGATTCCTTGGGTTGTGCTGGTTCTTGTTTTAAGTTACATAGCTATTTTAATACTTTATAGGCCTAAACACAGCCTACCCATTGATAAAGAAGAGATTCAAGAAATGCTTAAAGATCTTGGGCCTGTTTCTAGAGATGAATTGCTTACAATTATAGTGCTTGTGATTTGTATAATTTGCTGGGCACTTGAAAATATTATTGGAATTAATGCTGCTGTGCCTGCTGTTCTGGGGCTTTGTTTGCTGCTTGCTTTAAATGTTATTGAAACATCAGATTTTAACACAAAAATTAACTGGTCTTTCGTTTCCTTTGCAGGGGCTGCAATTAATATGGCAACGGTCATTACGGAAACCGGCATTGACAAATGGCTTGGAAATGTGCTTGGGCCTTTAGCCTCCGGCATAACCGGAAACCCTTATATTTTTGTTGCTGTGGTTGCCATAGTGGTTACATTAACCAGGTTTGTAATTGTTGACCATATGACATGTTTCGTGCTTTACACAGTAATTCTTATTCCATTTTGCTTGGATGCAGGTATTAGTCCATGGATTGCCGGAATAAGTTGTTATGTGGTTATCCAGCCGTTCTTTGTAAGGTATCAGAATATTAATTACCTTGCGGCTTATAATTCCGCCGGTGGCGATGAAGTTATTGGCTTTCAAAACGGCGTGAAATTTAGTTTGGTGTTTACCTTTATATCCATTATTGGACTTTTAGCAAGCGTTCCTTACTGGACGCTTTTAGGATTAATAAAATAGATAGGCTTAAATTGAGGTGGTAAATATGACAGATGGAAAAAAAGAACAAGAGCATTTGCCCTTGAATGAAGAACTTGAAATTGATGCTAAGGCAGGCAATAACAGCCATGACCGTATAGAGGTTTTAAAGTTCCCTGTTGTACCTTTAAGGGGGATTTCAATGTTCCCCGAAACAATTTTTAGTTTTGACATTGGCAGAAAAAAATCATTGGCGAGCCTTGAAAAAGCACTTGATACTGATAGAAGGCTTTTTCTTGCTCCCCAAAAAGTTGTGCAGGTTTCAGAGCCTATTCTTTCTGACTTGCATGAGATTGGACTTATTGTTGACGTTAAGCAATTTTTTAGGACACAAGGGGATCTTGTGCGTATTATTGCAGAAGGCTTAAAGCGTGCCAAGATAATAAACTTTTTTGAAGAAGAAGGTTATTGGGTTTGTGAGGCTGTTCCTATTTTAGAGGAGAACGACCTTCCACCTGATGAAAACGACATATACCTCAAAGCTTTAATCAAAAGCGCAAAGGAGCAGTTTGAGTTAATAGCAGAGCTTTATAACACTGTTCCACGAGAAAGCCTGTTTCTTGTTCAGGCTGAGGAAAGACCTGGTAAGCTTGCTGATTTGATTATGGCTAATATTCATGCGGAGTTTGAGAAAAAACAGTTGATGCTTGAAGAACTTGATCCAATTAAGCGTCTTAATGAGACATTGGCGATGCTTTTACATGAAATTGAGCTTACAGAGATGCAAAAAGGGCTTCTTGATAAAGCACATTCAAAGATTCAAAGACAGCAAAAGGAATATTACATAAGAGAACAAATTAAGGTTTTACAAGAGGAAATTGGTATTGGCGAGGGTGACGAGGATGCAAAAGAGATTCAGGAATACAAGGATAAAATCGAGAAACTTAATTTAGAACCTGAGGTTAGCGAGAAGCTCTTAAAGGAAGTTGACCGTTTATCCAAGATGACTTCAATGTCACAGGAAGCCGCCGTACTTAGGAATTATCTGGATTATGCAATCGAGCTTCCCTGGAATGTTAAGTCCAAGGAAACACAGAGCCTTGAAAAAGCAGAGAAGATTATAAACAAGAACCATTATGGACTTGATAAGGTTAAAGAAAGGGTTTTGGAGTATTTGGCTGTTAGACAGAACGCGCCCCTTGCTGATTCGCCTATTATTTGCCTTTCTGGCCCTCCTGGTTCAGGCAAGACCTCTGTGGCAAAGTCCATTGCAGAGGCTCTTAACAGAAAATATGTTAGGATGTCTCTTGGAGGAGTCAGGGACGAGGCTGAAATCAGAGGACATAGGAAAACCTATGTCGGCGCAATGCCCGGCAGGATTATTACTGCAATGAAGCAGGCAGGCACAAAGAATCCTTTGATACTATTTGATGAGATTGACAAAATGTCACAGGACTATAAAGGCGATCCTGCTGCGGCATTGCTTGAAGTTTTGGATGCTGCTCAAAATTCAACTTTCAGGGACAATTTCCTTGAAGTGCCTTTTGATTTGTCGGATGTTGTGTTTATCTGTACTGCAAACAACGTTTCGCAAGTTCCTCCTGCCCTTTTAGACAGGCTTGAACTTATTGATCTTTCGGGATATTCAGAGAACGAGAAAGTCTCTATCTGTACTTTGCATTTGATTCCTTCGCAGCTAAAGAAGCATGGACTTAAAAAATCACAGCTTCAAATTAGTGAGGATATTATAAAGGATATTATTAACGGATATACTAGAGAATCAGGGGTCAGGCAGCTTGAAAGAAATATTGCTGCAATTTGTCGCAAGACAGTTAAAGCCGTTTTAAAAGAGGGAAAAAAGAAGATCGTTGTTACTGATGAACTGCTTGTTGAGTTCTTGGGTATGCCAAAGTATAAGAAGGACGAGAAGTTTAAAAAGCCGGAAGTAGGTGCGGTTAAGGGTCTTGCGTGGACCGGTTATGGCGGAGATACCCTATCAGTTGAAGTTAACATTATGAGGGGTGCTGGCAAGTTTGAACTGACCGGTAACATGGGTGACGTAATGAAGGAATCTGCAAAGGCTGCAATGAGTTACATAAGAGCAAATGCAAGCAATCTGCATATTGATGAGAAGTTTTATAAGGATACTGACATTCATATACATATTCCAGAAGGGGCAGTTCCAAAGGACGGACCTTCTGCCGGCATTACAATGGCCACTGCTATTATTTCCGCCCTTACAAATGTCCCAATTGACATGGACATTGCCATGACAGGAGAGATTACTATCAGAGGAAATGTTTTGCCTGTGGGTGGACTTAAAGAGAAATTGCTGGCTGGAAAGCGTAGTGGTATTAAGACTGTGCTGGTGCCATCTAAGAACAAAAGCGATATTTCAGAAATTCCCGATGAGGTTAAAGAAGGTATAAATATACTATATGTTTCGGATATGAGCGAAGTTTTGGCTAATTCTATTGAAAATCGAATGTAGCAACATTCTTTCATATGAAGACTTGAGCAAATTATGCGCATCGCTTGATGCGCATAGAGTTTTTCAGGTAAACGGTTTTATTGGCGTTGCTTTATTGGCGTTGCCAAGAGGGTTTTGGTTGGTTTTGTCAAGGGGTTTTGGTTGGCGTTGTCAAGGGTTTTTATTGGCGTTGCCAATGGGTTTTCGTTGGCTTTGCCAAGGGTTTTCGTTGGCTTTGCCAATGGGTTTTCGTTGGCGTAGCCAAGGGTCTTTTATTGGTTTAGCCAAGGGGTTTCGTTGGTGTTGCCAATGGGTTTTCGTTGGCGTTGCCAATGGGTTTTCGTTGGCTTTGTCAAGGGTTTTCGTTGGCGTAGCCAAGGGGCTTTTAT
>CAZTAY010000117.1:0-8615 GCA_964611655.1 uncultured Eubacteriales bacterium | reverse complement strand
CACAATATTAGTATTTCAAAAAATCCAATAAAAAATTATCCAAATAAATCATTTTTTATAAAGAATTTAGCAGGAATTATGCTTTAGATGTGGAAATACAATGTAAAGGGTAAAGCTGTCTGATTTTATATAGCTGTTTCGGTTCGAATCTAATTAAGCACTCTGCGCCACTCGCTTCGCTATACTATACTCGTGTGACAGGCGCTTAATCAAATTGATAATCAGCTTACACAAACAAGTATGCTACAGCCGATTTTCAATTGAATTAGCTATATTATGACAAATAAATGTCGTTTATACTCTTTGCTTGTAAATTCTTTTTGTTTTTTAAAGCAAAGTGATTTACAAGGTTTAAACAAAAATTTAATATTTTGCAGGAGGTTGGTGGCTTATGAAAAGTTATGCAGCGAGTGAAATACGAAACATTGCAGTTTTAGGACACAATGGAAGCGGTAAAACTTCTCTGACAGAAGCAGCTCTTTTTAATGCAGGACTTACGCAAAGACTCGGAAAAATCGAGGATGGTTCAACAGTAAGTGATTTTGATCCTGAAGAAATCAAACGTAAAGCATCCATCAATACTTCATTGATTCCAATTGAATGGAACAATTTAAAGATTAATTTTTTGGACACACCTGGGTATTTTGACTTTGAAGGCGAAGTTCAACAAGCTTTAGCCGCTGCTGACTTGGCGCTGATTGTTGTTTCGGCAAAATCAGGGGTTGAGGTTGGCGCTATTAAGGCTTGGGAGTTTGCGGAAAAAGCAGGTATTCCAAAGATGATTTTTGTTAACTCAATGGACGACGAAAACGCAGACCTCGACAGAACTATTGAAAACCTCAGAGACCGATTCGGTAAGAGCATTGCCCCATTACAGCTTGCTTACACGGAAAATGATCGGTTTGTGGGCTTTGTAAACGTAATTCGTAAAGAAGCAAGAATGATTAAAAACGGCAAATCAGAAGGTTTTGATTTCCCAACTGAATTAGAAGAACCGGTTATGGCTCTTAGAGGAATCATATCGGAAGCAGTGGCTGAAACAGACGACGAATTAATGGAAAAATTCTTTGCCGAAGAGATTTTTACAGCGGAAGAAATCGAAGAAGGCATTAAAAAAGGCCTTTTAGAAAAATCTGTAACCCCTGTTGTATGCGGAAGCGCTACTCTTAATATCGGTATTAGGTCTCTTTTGGATAACATCACTATGTTTACTCCTTCTACTTTAATGCTCCATCCTTCTAAAAAAGGCGAGGACGCAAAAGGCAATGAAGCTGAACGGGCATGTGATGAAAACGCGCCGTTTTCGGCTTACGTATTTAAGACAATTGCAGATCCTTATGTTGGTCGTTTAAATATATTTAAAGTTATTTCTGGTACATTAAAAAAAGACTCTGTTGTATACAACTCACAAAAAGATATTACAGAAAAGATATCTCATTTAATAGTAATGCGCGGAAAAGAACAAATTCCTGTGCAAGAGCTTAAAGCTGGAGATATTGGAGCTGTTGCAAAACTACAGGCGACAGGCACAAACGACACCTTATGCGACAAGGCTAACCCAATTAGTTTTGGAAAAATTGATATACCAAAAGCTTATACAGCAAGAGCAATTGCACCAAAAGGCAAAGGCGATGAAGATAAACTTTCACAAGCCCTTGCCAAAATATTGGAAGAAGATTGTGTTTTGAAGTTTAAAATAGATAAAGACACCAAACAATCAGTTGTATACGGTATGGGTGATCAGCATTTAGACGTATTTGTAAATAAATTAAAAAATAAATACAAGATAGAAGTTGATCTTACTGTTCCAATTACTCCTTACAAAGAAATGATCAAAGGCAAATCAAAAGTACAAGGCAAATACAAAAAACAATCCGGCGGACATGGTCAATACGGCGATGTTTGGATGGAATTTGAGCCTTCCGGCGATTTAACTGTTCCTTTCGTGTTTGAAGAAAAAATATTCGGCGGCTCTGTTCCTAAACAATACTTCCCTGCTGTTGAAAAAGGCTTGCAAGAATCAATAAAATCAGGGGTGCTTGCCGGTTATCCTGTAGTGGGACTTAAAGCTATATTGGTTGACGGCTCTTATCATCCTGTTGATTCGTCGGAAATGGCATTTAAAATGGCTGCTTCCACTGCATTTAAAGAAGGACTGCCAAAAGCAAAGCCAACCATACTTGAACCTATTGTAAAACTTGAAATTATTGTTCCCGACGAGTATACAGGAGATATTATGGGGGATATTAACAAAAAAAGAGGTAAAATCCTTGGTATGAGTCCTCTTGACGGAAAACAAAAAATCGAAGCAGAGGCACCTCAATCAGAGGTTTATAACTATTCGACAGACCTTCGTTCCATGACCCAAAGCAGAGGCGTTTATACAATGGAATTTTCACGTTATGAAGAAGCACCTGCTGATGTGCAACAAAAAATTATTTCCGAAAGCAAAAATGCTAATCACTAAAAACTTACATAAACCTCTGTTTCCTATGTGAAATAGGGGTTTTTTTCTTTTATATAAATATTTTAATTAATTTTTGTTTAAATTGTAAAATAACTGGAATTGACAAAAGGGGTTATCAAGGTATATATTAATGAGAATTCAAGTTTTTTTCACTATAAGTAAACTAACTTTATAATTATCTAAAGCAAAGCTTTAATTAGAATTATTATAACTTGTATTCAAAAATTTCTGTTTGGAGGTGTTTATATGCAAAACAAATATAAATTGCTATTAGTTTTGGCATTGGTAATAATAGTATCAGTGTTTTTTATAATTAGGTATAATATAATTAAATACTCTAAAAACCCCAATGAAATTCAGCAAATAGAAACACCTTCTAATGAGCCTGATGAAGAAAACCCCGAAAATATTCAAAAAACTCCTGAATCAGCTCCTGTAACATTAGAACAAGCTATTTCAATTGCATTAAAAGAGAAAACAAGCAATTTCAGAGTCGGTGAATTGCCTGTTGAAGGACATATTATACTTGAATCTCAGAATACTAGCGAAAGTCAATGTATAGTCTATGCAATTGCAAGTTGGGGTTATTTTGGCTTCGAAAATGGAATATTTACTAAAATTAGCGGTACAGGCGCCACACCCATTGTTTTAACCTTGTCAGTGAATCAAGCAGAAGGCTATAAGGCAACGGACCTAAAACAGCCCATGGATGGCTCTTATTATGATGATTCGATTAAAGAGATGTTTCCTGAGCATCTGCTGAATACGGTCTTAACCGAGTCTAATGCAAAATATCCGGAATTGCTTTTACAACAAGAAAACCAAGCAAAAGATTATCTTAAAACAATCAACAGAGACGCCCAGGTAAACGGAAATTATATTGACAAAGAACCTCTTAACATAGGTCAGGAAGCATCTGATCTTCTGCTTGGGGAATTAGCCAAGAATGATACAGAACTGAACAAATTCCCATTCTGGATAGGGAATGTTGAAATTATTGAGAATAATGTAAGATATATTTATGAAACTTCCAAAACCTTGGACAAAGCTAAAAATATTTTATTAACCTATACAAAGAAAGACGAGAAAGGCAAAACTCTTTTACAATATAGATTCATAATCGACAGCCAAGGCAAGCTGAAAAAAATTTAGCCTTGTATTACATTTAAAGTATTTTTTATAAATTTTACACAAAATGCTTTTAAATTCATTGAAACTTCGTTATAATATAACAAATGATTGCTTTTTAAGGTTTAGTTTATAGATAAAACTTACCATTTGTATTATTTATTTGTATTTAATCTGCTATAGCAAGGAGTGATAACATATGATATCTAATCAGATCTTACAAACTACCATTGACGGCTTAAAAAATATAACAAGACTAGACCTGTCAGTAATTGAACGTGAGGGAAAGATTATTGCATCCACACAACAAGAGCTTATTGGTTCACTGCACAGTGAAGTTGATGATTTTATCTCCAGTCAGGCTGAAAGCCAAGTTATATATGGCAGCCAATATTTCAAGGTATTCGACAACGGAGTATGCGAGTATGTCATAAGCGTTCACGGTGAAACCGAGGAATGTTACAGGATAGGCAAAATTGCTGCATTTCAACTTCAAAATTTGATCATTGCTTATAAAGAAAGATATGATAAAGATAACTTTATCAAAAACCTTCTGCTTGATAATTTATTGCTTGTTGATATATATAATAGGGCAAAAAAATTGCATGTTGAAATCAACGAAAGGCGAATTGTCTTCTTAATAGAGACTGTAATTGACAAGGAACTCAATCCAGTGGACATTGTTCGGAACATTTTCCCCACCAAGACTAAGGATTTTGTGACGGTTGTTGATGAAAACAGTATAATTCTTGTTAAAGAACTAAGAGACAAAGAAACCACAGAGGACATAGAAAAGATCGCAAAAACTATTTCCGATACCCTTTCTGGCGAAACGATGAACAAAACCTATGTTGCAATTGGTGCAGTTGTAAACGATTTAAAGGATGTTTCCAGGTCCTATAAAGAAGCTAAAATGGCTCTTGAGGTCGGAAAGATATTTGAGGCCGATAAACTTATAATAAACTATGAAAAACTAGGAATCGGAAGGCTTATTTATCAGCTTCCACTGCCACTTTGTAAAATGTTTATTAAAGAAGTTTTGCATAACAGTACAATCGACGAATTTGATGACGAAACTCTTTCAACTGTTTCTAAATTTTTCGAAAATAACCTTAATGTTTCAGAAACGTCAAGACAATTATACATACACAGAAATACTCTTGTGTACAGGCTTGACAAATTACAAAAAATGACAGGTCTGGATCTTAGAAACTTTGAGGACGCAATTACTTTTAAGATTACATTAATGGTAAGCAAGTACATGAATCACATGGAATCAGTTTCGTATTAATATACCCCCCGATAAGCCACCGGTTTTATCGGGCTTTTTTTATTGCAAAAAACTATAGTCAATCTCAAGTAAAGCAGTAATTTAAAGAATCAAAATACTGAATGAGTATAGAATAAACTTCCAAAGCCTATCTTTCAAAATATCTTGATAAGTTACTGTTTAGTATGAAAACTACTATAAACCTTGCCAACATTTTAGGCTATAGCAAGCGCCCAACATGCTATTTCTGCTCCTTATTATTGTCTTTGGGCATGACACCGCAGCGCTTACTAGCTTGACAACACTTTCTCTATTAACTTTTTTTGGTGTTGTTTAATCGATGAAGCAATATAATGGTTGATTTTAGTAGAATATTGGCGTAAAATGTAAAATACAAAGTTGTGTTTAAAGGGGATTTATTCGTGATAGATATAATTAATGTTACCAAGACCTATCCAAACGGCGTTTTGGGGCTTAATAATGTTTCTGTTGAGATAAAAAAGGGTGATTTTGCTTTTATAGTGGGAACAAGCGGCTCAGGCAAATCAACTCTTATTAAGCTTCTGCTTAGAGAAGAAGATGTCTCTGATGGTCAGATTATAATTGACGGAGAGGACATTACTAAGCTTAAAAAAAATAGGATTCCATTCTTAAGACGCAAGCTTGGTGTTGTTTTTCAGGATTTCAGGCTTCTGCCCAACAAAACCGTTTATGATAACGTGGCTTTTGCAATGCAGGTTTTAGAAGTCCCTCACAGGGAAATCAGAAGGCATGTACCAGTGGTTTTATCCCTTGTTGGTCTTCAAAAAAAGGCAAAGAGTTACCCACATCAGTTATCCGGCGGCGAACAGCAGCGCACCGCACTTGCAAGAGCATTGTCAAACAACCCTCCTATTTTGCTTGCAGACGAACCCACCGGCAATCTTGATCCTGACACGTCATGGGAAATTGCTAAATTGCTTGACGACATTAACCGCAGAGGAACTACTGTTGTTGTTGCAACACACGCAAAGGATATCGTGGATCAAATGCGTAAAAGGGTTATTAATATCAATAAAGGCGAAATTGTAAACGATATCGAAAAAGGCGGTTATATAAATGAAATTCGGAACAATTAATTATTGCGTGAAAGAAGGATTTTCCGGTCTATTCAAAAACAGATTAATGTCTTTTGCAGCTTTTTTTACTATTTCCGCTTGTATATTTATGGTAATCGTATCAGTGTGCATTGCCTTAAACATTAATTTTATGATGGACAAGTTCCAAGACTCTATTGGGATTACTGTTTTTGCCAATGATGATTTAACAACCGATGACCTTGTCAACCTTGAACGCAATATCAAAAATATCTCATATGTCAAAAGCGTCAGGTATATTTCTTCTACGGAAGCAATGCAGTTGATGAAAGAAAAAATGGAGGCAGATACAGGGGCTTCCTCTGAACTATGGTCAAGACTTGAAAATGACCCAAACTTTAGCTTATCCAGGAGCTTTGAGATTGTATTAACCGACTCGAAATATGGTTTGGTTGCAGTAACATCCTTAGAAAGGCTAGAAGGCGTCAAAAAAGTTAACCATGCTCAAGATATAATTCAGAAACTATCGGGGATCAACCATATAATCGGAATCATTTGTCTGCTGGCAATTCTGGTTTTGTGTGCAATTTCAGTGGTAATTGTAATGAACACAATTAAGATGACAGTTTTTGTTAGAAGAAAAGAAATAAACATCATGAAATTTGTAGGCGCAACAAACTGGTTTATTAGATGGCCATTTATTATAGAAGGCATGTTTATAGGCCTAATAGCTGCTATAATACCTACATTTATTTGCTGGACGGTATATAGTCAGGTTATGATCTCATTTACGGATAGATTAATAGGACTGGGTATACCTTTAGGAAACTTTCAGTTTATACCTGATTATCAAATTTTCCTTTTATTGCTTCCTCTATGCATAATTATCGGTATAGGACTAGGCGCAATAGGAAGCATTAGCGGTGTTAGAAAGCATTTGAATGTATAGAACATTTGGTTAATTACTGTTCAGGAAATATTGGTTGTAAAATGGTTTTAGGAAGGGATTTAAAATGAAAAAGTCATTTATTGTCTTCTTTTTAGTCTTTGGTTTGTGTTTTTGTGGCCAAGCCCAAGCCTTTGCATCTAACAAAAGCCTAAACGAACTAAAGCAAGATAAGAAAACACTGCAAAACAATACCAAAGAAACAAAAGATAAACTTGCCTCTACAAGAGAAGAGTTAAATAAGATAGTGTCAGAAATTCAGAATTTAACAAGCCAGATAGATAAAACTGAACAGGAACTTATTAGAGTGGGACAACTGCTTAATCGTACTAATAAGGATCTATTTCTTTCAAATTCGGAGCTTAAAGAAGCAAGCATTATTTTTGATGATTATTATGAAAGTTTAAAATTAAGGGTAAAATATTTTCATGAGAACGGAGAATATGGTTATTTACAATTATTGTTTAAATCTTCGGACTTTTCAGAGTTTCTTAACCGTTCACAATACATAAGTGATATTATGAATTATGACGAAAAAATAGTTGATGAAATTGAGACTTTGGAAAACGTAATTAACACAAAAACAACAGAAATTGAATCAGACAAAATCAGTATTGAGAACTTGAAAATTGAACAGGAAAACAAAAAAATTGCTCTTGAAAATGATAAAAAAAAGAAAGACGAAGCTCTTGAGAAGATTGAGAAAGATGAGGCTTTGTATGAAGAACAGCTAAAAGAATTTGAAGAAGCAGGCAAAGAAGTTGAAAAGCTCATTAAAGAAGCCGAAGCAGAGCTAGCAAGACGAAACAGCAGCCAGTCTTCCGGTGGCTCTGTGCAAAACCCATATACGGGCGGAAAACTTGGATGGCCTGTTCCGGGGAGGTATAGAATTTCTTCCGGCTATGTAAATAGGACAAACCCTATTTCCGGACGTAGAGAACAGCACCAAGGCTTAGATATTCCTGCACCTTACGGTACTCCTATTGTGGCTGCCGAAGGTGGCATTGTTATTACTTCCGGCTGGGTGGGCGGATACGGCAATACCATTATGATAAACCACGGCGGAGGACTTGTAACCTTATATGGTCATAACTCTTCCCTAAAAGTTTCAAAGGGTGATTATGTCCAAAAAGGTCAAACCGTAGCTTTATGTGGATCTACAGGAATGTCAACCGGTAATCATTGTCACTTCGAGGTTAGATTAAACGGAAGCCACACCAACCCAAATCCATACCTAAACTAAACCGGTTCGGAAAATCTCTTTACCATAAGGGTTTTTCCGAGCCTTTATTATTAGAACCTGTATTCAACAATGAGCCCACCCAATAAATAATGTCAAAATAATTGCTTTCTAAGGCATTAACATCTTGGTGGTAACGTGTTGAATAAATGTTGTTAGACTTAATTATTTTAATATCGTACATTTATGTAAAAGCAATACCTACTCTTTATTTGATTATCAATTGAATTAAGCGCCCCCCGCACGAGTGGAGCATAGCTAAACGAGTGGTGCAGCGCGAAACGAGTGGTGCAGCGCGGAACGAGTGGTGCAGCTCGAAACGAGTGGCGCAGCGCGGAACGAGTGGCGCAGCGCGGAACGAGTGGTGCAGCTCGAAACGAGTGGCGCAGCTCGAAACGAGTGGTGCAGCGCGGAACGAGTGGGCACAGCGGCGAGTGGTGCAGCGCGGAACGAGTGGTGTAGCGCGGACCGAGTGGTGTAGCGCGGAA
>CAZTAY010000116.1:0-8720 GCA_964611655.1 uncultured Eubacteriales bacterium | reverse complement strand
TAATCTTTCCGGCTTCAATATCACCAATCATTCTATTAAAATTGGGCCTCTCGAAAGCTAAAGTGTGATAGCGTAACAAGCGGACAAGCTACTTTCAAATACTATGATGAACAACAGCAACAAACAAGTATATGTAACAAGGGCAACGACTGAAATAAGCCGTTGCCCTTTGTGTATTAAGTGATAATAAGAAGTGTATAAGTCGCTCCTTGCGTCGCTTGCGTTTGCTTATGTTAATTGAACTACTGGACGATTTTTCGATTTAAGCGCGTTTTGCCGTTTGGGGCAACTCTCTCTATGCCCTCTACACGAAAAACGATTCTATGGGCGTTCAAGAGGGCATGTGGGGTGTTGTGTGGCGCGTGTACCGCTCGACTTGTCGGCGGGGTTTTTGTCTGCCGTTTTCCCTTTCTCCGCTTCTTCAAATATCCATTGGTAATGCAAGAAGTCTGTAAGGGCTTCCCTTGCGGCTTCTTGGGATGATAGGTTATTGGCTTGTAATATCATTGCGCCGCTCCCTCTTTAGCTTTTAATAAAAGAAGCATTATCTTGTCAATTTCCTATAGCTTCTGTATATTTATAGCATATCTATATCCTTGTGTACCAGCAGGCATTTCTTCTTCTGTATAATATCCATAACCTCGTGTTGGCGTAAAGCTACTAATATTTACTGAATATCCATATCCTTCATAATAAGTTAGTGAATCTCCACCAACACTTTTTCTGATTTCACGTTTAAATCCACATTCAGTTAATATTTCTCCCATTCGTGATGTAGAAGCGCCATTAAATACATCAAAGTAATAATCTTGTTCTACCCCTACAGCGATATCCATATCTTTCATGTTATAATAGTATGCTTTTACACCTAATTGATTTAATGATTCCTCTGTTTCATCAATCAAGTTCCATATATCGTCAAATGCGCCTGATCTATTTACTGTTGGTGGTGTATATTGTGGAACGCCAAAGATAGCTCCAAAGTCTGGTATATCAGGGTAATCAGCATATACCGCATAGCCTTTTTCTTGTGCAAATGTTTTAATAGTTGAGTGTCCATCTGTTTTTATCGCATCAGTAGACGGAACACGAACCACCAATTCAATAAAAGGCGCACCTGTTCCATCTTCTTGTTTGCTGTACAAGTATACCCAAGTATTATTTGTATCTACCCAATTTATATTTCTTTTCTCGCCCGTTCTGTTTTCATGAGCCGTCATTTCTTCATCTGTCTTTGCGGAGGCGTGTGGCCCCCATTCAAATCCCGCTTGTCTAATTGCATCATTATATTTTTTTACCCAACCTGATTGTGGCAAACTGTAGCGATAAGTAACTACATAATCGTAGTCCAGTTCAGCTTTTTCTCCGATACAGGTTACTCCAACAACATCTCCAAAATCTGGAATTTTGATAGTGTTTGAAATTCCATAGTCTTTATACGCAATAGCCGGTGTTACAGGGGACGTAATAACAACCGTTTGTGTATTTCCGTCCCATTCCACCATTGTGTCAAAACTTTCCGCAACCGCCCTAACAGGCACAAGCGTTCTGCCATTCACAATTTGCGGCGACACATCAAGCGTTATGTTTTGCCCATTCTTTGTAATTACATTATTGCCTATTTGCATTGTAATTACAATATCGCCCTTCGTACCCGTAACCGTTTGAGTATCGCCTTTCCAATCCACTGTTGCGCCCATAGCTTCAAATATCGCCCTCATAGGCACAAGCGTACGCCCTCCCTTGATAATGGGCGACTGGTCAAAGGTTATGACGTTGCCGTTCAAGAGCACCTTAATTGCAGTTTCTTCCGCAAATGCGTTCATAGGTAATAACGATAGGCATATCACAACCGCAATAATAAAAGATAAGCCGCTTCTAACCCTTTTCATTCCTTTACCACTCCTAATAGTTTTTTAGTTTTTCGTTGCAGAATATAACATTTATTCTAACAAATATATACAAAAAAAGCAATAGTAAAAATATTTACTAAAACCGATAGTAAACTTCTTTACTTTGTTACTCTTTACCTATCAACTGGTAAAGGGGCTATAAGTCATGGAATATTATATAGATTACTTGCGCGGTTTAAGAGAAGATAACGACAAGACACAAGGAGAAATAGCAAAGGTATTAGGCACATCACAGACTATGTATGCACGATATGAGCGCGGCGCAAATGAATTGCCGATTAGGCACTTAGTAACGCTATGCAAGTATTATAATGTTTCTGCTGATATTGTATTAGGTCTTAATAAGAAATAGTTTATTATTGCCGCTTTTTAGTGGCGATTTGAACGCTTACACCGTAACCACCGTAAATGGTCGTAAATACCGTAAATATAAAAAATCCGCTCCGAAAGGGAAAATAGCCGAACAAAAAGCAATCACAAATAAAGCCGCTTATTTTCCCATAACCCTAACCCCATGCCCGCGGCCTTGCGTCCCGCTCGTGCCTTTATCTCTTGTAGGTACTCACAAATAAAGCGTACCCAATAGAATTGATAAGCGATACACTGAAAGAATAGCGTTATTGTATTGAATAAGCCGTTTTGTGTAAGAAAATCAGCAGTTTTCACGCTGAAAATCAGCAAATAAATGCTACAAACAAAGGAAATACAGTTGTTTTTCGTTGATTTTAATATAGAAATATACAATAATGATTAAAAACCGCTTGAATTACAGCTATTCAAGCGGTTTTTGCAAGTAAAACCTTAATAAATAGCGGCTTTTCCGCTCCAATAGCTTCAACTATAGCGATAAATTGCATTAAAAAAATTTTTGTCCTATAATAATTATAGAAAACAATACAGATAGCGGGTTTGATTCAAGCCACTATCAATTACCGCAAACAACAACAAGCTACTGCCAAAATATATACAATCCATAACTTATAAGCGTAAATAACAATACAGAATGAAAGAAACTTGCCGTTTGTCCAACACATTACACTGTTTGACGGTAATTCTAAAGTGCTACTACACTGTTTTCTGTATTGTTATTTATTTTTATAGAGAAAGGATAGGACAATGGACACAACAAGCAATCTATTAGTAGAGGATTGCGGCGTTGATAGCAGTGTAAGGGAAATAATACAAAAATACAGCATTGATGAAAGGCATATAGAACATGTTGTTGATACCGAAAACGGCAAACAACAGATTATTGATGAGGTTGAAGTATATCAAGCCGCAAAACAATGGAAAAAAGTAAACTTTCCGCAATTCTGGTATACAGTAGATAAACAGAAATACCCAAATATTCGTACTATGCCAAGTGGGGGGCTGCACGTTGATAACTTTGAGCCTAAAAGTTATTGGCAATGGAATCGTTCAGAATTTTATTATGATTTACACTTTAACGCTAAATGCGCTAAAGAAATTGAATTGCACGATATTACAGGCGAACAAATAGAATATTACTTTAAGTACTATTTAGATAAATACACTATTGATAGCAACTGGATTCCATTTATTGATGTTAAACGCTTTATATTATTAAGCAATATTTTTGAACGTTCACAGCAAGACGGATTATGTTTAGGAATAAGTCCTTTTAATTGGGCATGGGATTGTTGGCATAACGGAATTAAACAAGCAGAACAAAAAAATATCAGTAAAAAGATAAAATCCGAAAGAGCAGAACGCAAGAATCAATTAGAGCCAACACAGCAAGCGTTACAATCACAGATTGACGAACTACAGCAAGCAGAAAATGAATACAAGGCATTAGCGGCAAAATGGCAATTCATATTTGACGGCTTATTGATACAGCGACAAAAGAACTCTACCAGTTTTACATTGCCAAACGAAAACAACGCCAAAATTACAGCCTATGGAATTATTGAACGATTAGCCAATAAAGAGTCTAAGGCGTTCAAGTCATACAGAAAACAAGAAATAATAAATAATAACAATATATCGCTATTGCCATACAGCGAAAGACTAAGACTGATATTCTATTTCAGACAACAATACAAAATGCCGCCGACGCTAGACAATGCCGATACCATAGCCGCATTTATCAATACAGCCAATAAATACACCGACAATTGGGAACTTCGGCAAAATTGGCTTGCCTGCTTAGATGTAACCTACACACAGGAAGAAGCCGCAAGCCTGTTTGCCTATTACGGTTGGGCGGCGAATTATAGCAAGGAATATCCACGAACGGAAAACGCCTTTTATACCGTTGATGTAAGGAGCGGCGAACGGCATTATAATATCGTGCATGATGATATTACTTTGCGGTTTGCGGCAATAGAACGCAAGGGGCAAACGCTTGAAGCGTTCCATATTATCACAGACAATAAGCAGAAATACCTTGATAAATACAATGAACTGCAAGCCCTATTGAAGCCGCTTTTATGGTGGTCTAATGGCGTTAGAATGGGATTGACGGAAGAAGCCCGCGAACTATGCAATACAAGAATTAATGACTATATTGACGCTCTACTAAGCGTAAGAGCCTTTGAAAATATCCCGCTTGAAGAACAAATAAACAAGATTGAAATGGACAAGAGCGACACAGGCATTATATTTGCACAGCCGCGACAATTTGTAATTACCTTAAATGATATGGAATTTATTGATTATCAATACAACATAACCGCCGAATATAACAGGGCTAACAACGCCGATAAGGGCAAGAATAAAGCCTACGAGAAATACAGCCGCCTTACTGGTGATGAATGGAATACAAACGAATTAAAGGCACAAGGCTACACGCCGCAACAAATAAGCAATTATTGCAACAAATACAAATGGATTGCGGAAGTACCAGAAAAGAAAATAGGGAACTTGAAGTATTACAGAAGAATTTTAGGGTAACAAGTTTCAGATTCACACGCCCTAAATTCCGTATAAATACAGGTATTTAATAGGTTTTTTGGGCGTGTGAATCTAAGCCATAAGAACACGAAAAACAACGCCATAACATAAGGGGGCTACAATAAAATGATGACGGACTATGCACGCATACTAAAAGACTTCAACAGATACGATAAAAGCGATAGAAGCATTGCAAGAACTGAACGATTAAGCAACTACCTAAACGAACAAATACTCATTTTTGAAGCCTTGCGGGATATGCTGAATGACAATATAGCAATCGGCAACGCAAGCAAAACGGCATT
This sequence comes from uncultured Eubacteriales bacterium, assembly GCA_964611655.1. Lineage (GTDB taxonomy): Bacteria > Bacillota > Clostridia > Lachnospirales > CAZTAY01 > CAZTAY01. The sequence goes on along the minus strand of CAZTAY010000116.1, from coordinate 3,586 downwards.
GAACGACTATGAAATAAAGTCGCTTCACGCTTCAATATCTTATTTTATAAAGAAAGGGGCAACAAGCTAATGGAAAACACAATACACTTAGTTATTGACTTAAAGGACACAACCCATAGATACCCTTTTACATTTGCCAATAAAGACAATTATTCTTCTGAATTGTCGCATAAGTCGCATATGAATTATTACAAGGGTAAGAACGGCGGCGGGGCTGATACCTTATTAGAGGACTTAGCGGGAAGTGTGCTTCATAGCGCGTTCTATGCGTTTAAGCAGACGTTTTTTAAGTCGCTTGATAAAACTGTACCACGAACAATAGAAGAAGCTATAAAAGACTGGGTAAAAAAACAACCTGATATGGAAAGACTAACTGCCGCAACAAGCCGCTATAACCGCTTTTAAGGCACGGTTGCCCTCTGGTGGTATTGTTTGCTATCAGCGGCAACAAACGCTCTATATATGGCTATAAAGCCACTTACACGCGCCCATGCGCCGCCGCTCCCGCTTAACAATAAAGAAAAAGAAGCAAGCCGCATTTTTGCCGCTTGCTTCTTATGAATTAAAGGTCTTTAAGTTTATCCTTGATAGTTTTTTTCTTTGTTTTCTTTTTTGGACAAGGTGGGGAAAGTATTTCCGCGCAAACTCGTTACGGACTTCAATAAATGATATTTCCCGCAATACGCCGTTCTTATCTGGCCTTTTAGATCTGGAATAAATTTCCTTTAACCAGTCAACGCCCTCTTGCCCTTGTTCCTTGCAATAAGTCATAACATAATCGCCGTCAATATCGTTAATCGTTTGCGGTATTTCCATAGTGCATAAGCCCCTTTCAATGGATTGTTATTACATGCTTATGCGGCAAGCAAGGGAATAATGCCAATGTAAAAATAAAGTATACTCTATATTTACAAGCTGTAACACGCCCAAAGGCGTAAATCTAAAGTTGTTTTACAATTTATTTTACTAAACGTAAACAATGTTTAGACATTAGATTTACATTATGCTATAATGGTATTAAAGAAAACGAAAGAGGGATTGACAATGAATATAGCGTATGTGAGAGTATCAACGGTTGAACAGAATGAGGCGCGGCAAACTGAAAATCTTAGCAAGTACGGCATTGATAAATGGTTTATCGAAAAGGTTAGCGCAAAGGACACTAACCGCCCACAGCTTAAAGCAATGTTAGACTTTGCTCGTGAGGGTGACACAATCTACATACACGATTTTAGCCGTATTGCAAGAAGCACAAAGGATTTACTTGACATTGCCGAACGGCTTACAAGCAAGGGTATTTTCCTTGTTAGCACAAAGGAAAATATTGATACCAACACACCCACAGGAAAGTTAATGCTTACTATGATTGGCGCAATAAATGAATTTGAGCGTACTAACCTTTTAGAGCGGCAACGTGAGGGCATTGCAATAGCGGTAAAAGAGGGCAAATACAAGGGGCGCAAGGAAGTTAAAATAGATGATTTTGCGGGGCATTACGCAAGGTATAAGAATAGAGAAGTTAGCAAGGCACAGCTCGCGGAACAACTGGACATTTCACGCCCCACGCTTGATAAGCTAATAAAGGAATATGAAACGGCAATATAAGAGAAAAACGGAAGTGATGACATTATCATCTTTTCCGCTTTTAACAACTATCATGTGTTTCCCTCTTTTAGGTATAAAGATTGATAAGGCATAAAATTAGATAAACAGATTAAATTCGCTGAAATATCCAATGTTCGGCTTTTGTCCACCTGTAGTTTGCTTGAAAATAGTAACAAACGAATTCTTAGTATTATCCGGCATATTATCCCATGCTGTTGGTGATATAAAGAAATTCTCTACATACATTACCAAGATATTAGATATAAGCATTTTCTGTTTAATTTCATCTACCTCTACAATCTGACTTTTAATAAAATCATATCTTTGCTTATCTTTTGAAAGATAGCTAATAATAACAATAGTTTTATCATTTTGAGGGATAATAGTAAAGAAAAACGGAGACAAAACACCCTCGGGAGAGTTAATCGTAGTACCCTTAGTATCCCTATGTATGAAAAACATTGAAGTTGCTGATATGCCGTAATTTTTAGGCCAAGCAATCACTTCTGTGCGAATACGGTCAAATCTTCTATTATCAAGATAACCGTTCATTAAGAGCCTTAGTGATTCAATATATTGTAGATGATTGTTATAGTGTTGGAGGTATTCGATAGTTTCACTATTGACAATATCCTTTGATGAATCAACTTCCGTTGCCTTTTTCATAAAGTTGTAGCGACTCATTCGCTCATAATATGCTAATGCAAAAGCCCTATAGGCAAAAAGAAAGTTATGCTCTTTATCCTTATAATTGTAATCACTATCTTCAATTGGTTTAAAGATACTACTATCGTGATAATTACAAAATCCTGTAAAAATAGAAGCTTTTTTTCTGCCAACTCTGTCCAATCCAATGTTATTTTTATCTATCTTACCAAAATCAATACAAAGCACTTCACCATTAACTGAAAGTTTATTTAAGTATCTATTGTTCTGAATGGAATGTGCTTTTGATGTAAGAGCGTTACAATGACAATCAGCATGAACACACCCTTTAAATAGAGTACTATTACGTATCATGTTCATTTCCTTGTTTTTTTGAGTATTCATTGCCTAACCTCCCAATTATTATTTTAGTATCTACTTATATGTGTTCTGCTACAGGCATTATACCAAGATTTTTATGCTAATTTCAAATTCTATGGTACAAATTAAATATCTAATGGAATAATCATGCCCACGCATAAGTTAGTAGCGTGGGTATTTTTTGCCAAAACAACAAGAACAAGTTAGAGCTATCATTACTAAGAAGCTTCCACAAGGCGCAAGCAAATGAAAGGCAAATGAAATAAACAAATGATTATAGTAATCGTGAAAATGTCATTTGTTAAAAACAATGTTTATTTTCTTCAAGCCCTCAATGTATGAAGAATGCCTGTAATAGCGTACAAGCCGCGCCGCATAAGTTTTAGTATGACTTTTTAAGGGGGCGCGGAAATGGAAAGAGAAGTAACCATAACCGAACACAAAATAGATAAAATAACCTATATTGTTTCCGCTTACACAAGCGAAACGGCAACCGACACACTACATAGAAAAATTGAAAAGCTGTTAATACGCGATATGCTTCAAAGTGAGGAAAACGCCGACATATCAAGGGCTAACGATTGACTTTTCGGGCAAAACAAGGTATAATATAGCTAACATATTACTTGTTTTGTTCGGCTGTTGAAAGGAGAGTTTATGAAGCCGAATAAAATAACCGCCTTGTATTGCCGCCTTAGTCAAGAGGATTTACAGGCGGGCGAAAGCGGAAGTATTCAAAATCAAAAATTGATACTACAAAAATATGCAGACGAACACCATTTCTTTAATACGCAATTTTTTGTTGATGACGGTTTTAGCGGCGTTAGCTTTGAGCGTGAGGGCTTACAGGCAATGCTTAGGGAAGTTGAAGCGGGCAACGTTGGGGCGGTAATAACAAAGGACGCATAAGTCAAGTTAAGAATAAAAAAATATTTTATTTCTATGTTTTACATAA
>CAZTAY010000115.1:0-8877 GCA_964611655.1 uncultured Eubacteriales bacterium | reverse complement strand
ATGTAAGTGATCGTTCAAGTGAAAATTCAGAAACTGATTCAACTTTTGCACCTGCCTGAACCGAAATGAATGTTTTACTAGGCATTGACAAGCGTGAAAACTTCTCGCCCAGCATTATAACTCCGCCTCTATAGCCTTTGTCCTTTACAAGTATATTTGAGCCAGAACCTATTACAAGATACGGAATGTTTTGCTCTGTAAATAACTTAATAACTGCTTTTAACTCATCCACATTTTCCGGCATAACTATATAATCAGCAGGGCCACCCACTTTAAAAGTTGTAAAGCCCTTCATTGGTTCGTCTATTAGAATATTTTCGTTTGCAGTGATTTTTTGCAATTCCTGAACTATGTCCATTATGTTCACTCCCAGGTTTTTACGTTGTGGTTATTATATCACAGGGTTTTTGTCTCTGACAATACTTTTGTGGCTTGTACAAGACGCCTTAAACTGCTATAATGAAGGAAAATATCATAATAATGGGGTTGTGGCTTTTTATTAAATATTTATTACTGGAAAAGTTTCTAAAAACATGCTTGGCTCTTAAAAACAAACCTCTATAAAACTGGTTTAAAAAGGAGGACAATAATGTTTGCTTTGAAAAACGGCAGGTTTGGCGTTTTAATATTATTAATTCTTGCCGGCGTGGTTGTTGGTGGCTTCATAGGTGAGTATCTAGGGCAGATGCTGAATATGAAATGGCTTATGTATGGCGACGAGTTTGGCATAAGTGAACCTTTTGTTTTAAACTTAGGCATAATTAAATTGCAGTTCGGTTTTGTAGTTCGTTTTTCCATCTCCGGTATTATTGGCATTTTAATAGCAATTTTTACTTATAAAAAGATTATCTAGGATGGAGACTGTTTAAATGCCAAAAATTATATTAGCTTCAAATTCTCCAAGACGAAAGGAACTTCTAAAGCGCATAGGTCTTTCATTTGAGGTTGTCATTCCTATGGTAAATGAAGATTCTAAAGAGACTAACCCTGAAAAATTGGTTAAAGAGCTTGCTACCAAAAAAGGTATGGCTGTTTTGAAAAATGCACCTTTGGACTCTATGGTAATTGCCGCCGATACAACGGTTTATCATGATGGAGTGATACTTGGAAAACCAAAGGACAAATCAGAAGCCTTCAGAATGCTTAAAAACCTTCAAAACTCCTGCCACAGCGTTTATACCGGAGTGTTTATAGCAAAGAAAGACAAAGAAATTCAATCTGCCTGTTTTTCAGAAAAAACAGATGTAAATTTCAGAAGCTTATCAGACCGACAAATTGACGCATATATAGACACTCAAGAACCCTTTGACAAGGCAGGGGCTTATGGAATACAGGAAATCGGCACCTTGTTTGCAACGGGAATTACAGGAGACTATAACAATGTAGTTGGGCTTCCCCTATGTCGTCTTTTGAAAGAACTGGAGTTATTTGATGATTATTTTGTAAATTGGTCTAACTTCATATAGTCATTTGGGTATATATTTCCAGCAATTGGTTAATAATAATTCAAAAAACAAGGTGATAATTATGTTAATCTCCAGTCACCTCTTTATAGGCAACGAGATTGCCAATTCTTCTTATATTATAAAAGCAATTAAGAAAAAGCGTTTCCCAAAATCCGTTTATTTTATTGTGCTAAAAGATAATCCTTTGTCTTTAGAGATCATAAGCGGTTTGGACTTGCCTTTTTTTGTAAAGCCTCAAAATAAAATTGTGGCAATTGCAGCTAATAAAGCCGATGCATTTAATACACTTGCCACAATCTTTGAAAGAGCCATAACCGACGGTCCTTGCAATGAAGTTTTAGAGGCGGCCACTCGTTATAACAGCATACCGAAATAATTGAAGGTATTCTGTATTAAAAAATGCAATCATGTCAAAGGGTTGGTGAAAATTGATTCCATTTATTATCGGCCTGTTAAAAATTCTGCTCATAATAATTCTAGTTCTCTTAGCCCTTATATTTTCGATTATTTTAATTGTGCTGTTGTCTCCTTTTAAATATTCCGGCATCCTTAAATATGAAGACGAACTGGACGCATCTGTAAAGTTATCCTGGTTATATGGATTTATCAGGTATGAGTATGAAATGCATAACGGAAAATCTACATCTTCAGTAAAAATATTGTTTTTATTCCCAAGAAATAAAGTAAGGAACAAAGATGATAACCTTGAAAAAGCTGCAACTAAGGTAAAAAAAGCAAATGAACCAAATAGCCTATCCGAAGAACCTGAAAAAAAAGAAATGCCTTTTACTCAAGAGGCTCTTGAAGCAGAAAAACAACAGCTTGAAAAAGATCTAAAGATACTTGAAAATGAGTATAAAAAATCATCTGGAACTAATAAAAAGAAAATTAAGAAAAAGATGTTCTGGAAAAAGGTTAAAGAAGAAACTGTTAAAGCTGAAAATTCTGTACTAACTTTTATAAAAAAAGCTTATAATAACCCCGATAGGAATAGAATTATTGATCGCTGTATCCGTCTCATAAAGGACCTTTTCAATATTCTGCATACAAAAAAATTTGAGGTAAACGCTAGCATAGGCACAGATAACCCTGCAACAACAGCTACAATTTTAGGCTTTGTTTATATGGTTTCGGGGATATCAGGTTATCCTTTTATTGTGTCTGGTAATTTTCAAGAAAAGGAATTTGAAACCCACCTAGAGCTTTGTGGATACTTCTTCACAATTGCACTGTTATATATACTAATTAAATTTTTTCTATCACGACCTATTTGGAATTTACTAATGAATAAACGAAAACCAAAAAAAGGAGATGATTCGGTTGTCGGAAGGATTTAGCAAGGGACTTGAAACTTTATTTAGTAATATGGAAAATTTCGTTACAACTAAAACCGTTGTAGGAGAAGCAATCCACATGGACGGCGTAACTATTTTGCCACTAGTAGACTTAGTTTTTGGTGTTGGCGCAGGCGGGGGCAAGGAAAAGCAAACTGAAGGCGGTGGGCTTGCTGCAAAAATTTCACCAAGCGCAGTATTAGTTATTCAAAACGGAAATGTTCAGCTAGTGAATATTAAAAACCAAGACAGCGTAAATAAATTAATAGATATGGTACCCGGGTTATTGTCTAAATTGAATTTCGGTCCATTTAAGAACAAGAATAATGAAAATGTCCAATCTGCTGCTGTTGAGCAAGCAGTTCAAGATATATCTTCTTCTGAAACAATAATTACGGAACCTAATGTAGAATAATACAAAAGCGAACGCAGTCAAAGACTTAGCGTTCGCTTTTTATAGTGACCAACTCACATAACCTTGGTGCTTTGCCCGTACCTCATACTAAAACAACGTATAGTCAAAAACACAGGTTTCTCACCACATTGCAACTACGCACATCTGTTACTGTTTAAAACGCAATTGACTATAGTTAAAAATCAAGCGTTTGCTCTTGAGTTCTCTTCCTCGTAATATATACAATTTACATCGCTACTGCTGTTATTAACGCTTACTGATGTAGGAAGTTCCTTTAAAAAACATTTCCCCTCTGACTGATGTTTACAAGAATATGTGCAATTAATATCCATTATGTCCTCCTTATCCTGATTAGTAATTTAGAACCATTGTTCAATAATGGGTTGCCTTAATTTGGAATTTAGCTATTAGCAACCTTTCAAATTAGGGTCTAAAAACGCTTTTAAAGCCTCATGACAGCTTATTGAAAACAGGATCTTAATCAAGATTGGTATCACCAACATAAAATAACCTATGTTTATGTAAGTTTATTTTGCTCATAATATTACATGAAATACTTTTTATTTAGTGGAAATATTAAACTTAAATAATTGTTAGTTTACATAATATTTTAGGATAACATTCATAAAATTTATTCCACATTAATTTTTGCCGATTTTATGAGTTATACACCAAGTTATCCACATTATCCACAATGTTTTTTCAACATATACTCAAATCAGCCAATTATCAGGTAATATTATCCACAATTTTGTCGAAGCCTTAAATAATCATTGTCCTATAAAGTTTACATAATATTGTTTGTCAGGAAATACAAAATCGAAATTAAATTTCTTTCATTTGGTTTGAATTTCCAATGAATTGCTGTTATAATGATTCTATAAATTGTAAATGATAGACATTAATTATAGGCTTATCAGTTTTTGCAAAATATCATATACAAATGAATTAAGGTATTTTGATTCCTCTTTAGAAGAGGGTCTTTCAATATACAAATTAGGCTATTGATAAGGAGATGGTAGTATGCGTTGCAATATCATTGGCAAAGGAGTCGAAATCACAAACAAAGTTAGAGATCGCATAACGTCTAAATTGGCAAGACTTGAAAGAGTATTTCCCGAGGATTGCGAAGCTCAAGTTACTTTGAAAGTCGAAAATATTACTCATATAATTGAAGTTACCATACCTCTCAAGAAAAGATTGTTAAGAGCTGAAGTAAAATCTGAAGATATGTTTGCAGCAATTGATGAAGTTGTAGATATTTTGGAAAGTCAAGTCGTAAAATATAAAAACCGATTGAAAAATAAAAGCCGCACAGATAATAACTATAAAGACGAGTTTGTTAAGCAGTTTGCAAATTATCAGGAATATGAAGATAATGAGCAATCGGGAAAGAAAATTGAAAGAACGAAAAAATTCGCTCTTAAACCTATGGATCCCGAAGAAGCTGTTATGGAGATGGATTTGCTGGGTCATAATTTCTTCGTTTTCAGAAACGGGGACAGCGACGAAGTAAATGTGGTATATAAAAGAAAAAATGGCACATATGGCTTAATCGAACCTGAGTTTTAATCACTATCTACCATATTATAAAAGTAGTTACTTGTTAAGTAGTTACTCAAGTGCAATAATAACTTACAGGCGGGAGGATGTTTTTAATGAGCAAGAGAAAGAAAATAGCCGTACTGACTGGCGGTGGCGATGCCCCCGGACTTAATGCTGTAATATATGCACTTTCAAGAACTTGTATAAACAAATACGGGTATGAACTAATTGGTTATAAATTTGGTTACAGAGGCTTGTATAATAATGATTTTATGCCTCTGACAACAGAAACAACCACCGGTATACTACATCAAGGCGGAACAATATTGCGAAGCTCCAATAAAGATAATCTTTTTGATTATCCTATTAAACAGCCGGACGGAAGTATTATTAAAAAAGACGTATCTCACGTTGCAGTTGAGAACCTAAAAAAAGAAGGCGTTGATGTTTTAGTTGTGCTTGGCGGTGACGGTACATTAACAAGTGCAAGAGATTTTGCACGAATGGGCGTTAAAGTAATTGGTGTACCAAAAACCATTGACAACGACCTTAGAGCTACAGACAGAACCTTTGGATTTGATACGGCAGTTAATATCGTAACCGAATCTTTGGGACGCCTTCATACAACAGCAGAAGCGCATCATAGGGTTATAGTGGTGGAAGTAATGGGCAGAACAGCCGGCTGGATCGCACTTCACTCCGGTCTTGCAGGTTCGGCTGATGTTATTCTTATTCCTGAAATTCCTTTTACCATTGACAATGTAGTTAAGAAGATACGTGAACGTGACGAAAAAGGCAAGCATTTTACTATAATAGTTGTAACCGAGGGTGCTAAACCAAAAGACGGCGAAGCGGTTGTGGGAAAAGTGGTTTCGGATAGTCCAGATCCTATAAGATACAGCGGCATTTCAGCTAAGATAGCAGCTGAACTTGAAGAAAGACTAAACATAAATGAAACCGACTTTAATATGGGTCATGAAGTCAGAAACGTTATTCTGGGTCATGTTCAAAGAGGCGGTGACACTTCACCATATGACAGAATACTTTCTGTCAGATATGGCGTAGCGGCTGCTGAGCTTATCCATAAGGAACAATATGGTAACATGGTTTCTTTCTTAGACGGCAAAATGACACATGTTTCACTTGAAGATGTAATAGGTGCCACAAAGAATGTAGATCCAGAAGGAGAGCTTGTTCATACAGCCAAGCTTCTTGGCATCTCTTTCGGTGATGAATAATAAAAATTAAAAGTCCCGGATTTAATTTTATGTAAGATTAAATAAGCCGAACAAGGCGCAAATTGGCTTAGAAACAAGATAATCTTCACGTTATAAACAAGAATTGTGGTGTATTTTGCCGCAAATCGTGGGAATAAAATGAAAGTTCCATGTTTGCAGCGAAGCAGATTGCAAACGTCGAACTCAAATTAATTAAGTCCGGGGCTAAATAGAAAGTGAGGAGATAGCATTATGGTAAAAATAGGTATAAACGGGTTTGGACGAATTGGCAGACTTGTGTTTCGTGCAACCATGCAAAGAGACGACGTGGAAGTTGTAGCAATCAATAACCCCGGTATTGCACCTGAGTATATGGCTTACATGCTGAAATATGATTCCGTTCACGGCAGATTTGACGGAGATGTGTCACACAAAGAAGATAAACTTATTGTAAACGGAAAAGAAATTGAAGTTTATCAAATCTTAGAGCCGGATCAAATCCCTTGGAGCAAAAGCGGTGCTGAATATATTGCAGAAGCAACTGGCGTGTTTACTGACAAAGAAAAAGCAGAATTACATCTTAAGGGCGGAGCAAAAAAGGTAGTTATAACAGGACCTTCAAATAATGCGCCTATGTTTGTTATGGGCGTTAATAATGAATATTATAAACCGGATATGGATGTTGTTTCAAACGCTTCCTGCACAACAAACTGTCTCGCTCCTCTTGCAAAGGTCATAAATGACAAGTTCGGAATAGTTGAAGGACTTATGACAACAGTTCATTCTACAACTGCAACCCAATTAACAGTTGACGGTTCTTCCAAAAAAGACTGGAGAGGCGGACGTGCTGCTGCTGCTAATATCATTCCATCATCAACAGGCGCTGCTAAAGCTGTTGGAAAAGTTATTCCTGAATTAAACGGCAAGCTTACAGGTATGTCCCTTCGTGTTCCTACTATAAACGTTTCAGTTGTAGACTTAACAGTCAGACTTGAAAAGCCAGCTAAATATGAAGATATTAAAAACGCAGTTAAGGAAGCTGTAAACGGGAATATGAAAGGCATCATGGCTTACACGGAAGATGACGTTGTTTCAAGTGATTTTATCGGCGAATCTCACACTTCAGTGTTTGACGCAAAAGCCGGTATAGCTCTTAACGATAATTTCGTTAAGCTTGTAGCATGGTATGATAATGAATGGGGATATTCCTGTAAGGTTGTTGATCTTATAGTTCATGTTTCAAAAAATTCTTAATTAAAATGCCGCCTTTATGGCGGCGTTCAGATTGTTGACAAACGATCTTGGGAAACTTTTTCGAGAAAAAGTTTCCCAAACCCTTCAAAAAGCTTTGCTTAGAAAGCTGCACTTGCGGCATTTCTTTGAAATTCTTTGCTTCTTTCTTATAAGAACGAAGTGGGTTCGGTTTGGGGCAAAACCACGAGGTTTTTGTCAATTGTCTACAGCCTGAATGCCGCCTTTATGGCGGCGTTTTTTATTTTCAGAAATACCTTAATTGAGTTTAGTTACAACCAAAACTGTATCTCATTCCCAACGTAGTTCCATAAAAATAAACTTGACACAAACTTGACACTATTTGCATGTTTTTTTGTGTTATCATAATACCAGTAAGATTTGTTATTATAAAACATTATCTTAACATTGTCATTCCAGGCATAGGAAAGCGGTTAATTATCCGCCCCCTATGCCTTTTATATTATATGAATTGACGTTTAAGTGCAATAATAGCAATTCCGTTTGACATAAGCAATTTATCTACACCAAAGGTGGCCTAAAAGCCGCCGATTTTCGGCTTGAAAATTGCAAGAAACCTGGAATTGCTCTAAGAAGCATTGATGGAATGATTGGAGGTATTTATGACTGAGATACATAACACAGTGAGTATAGCTTTACCAGATAAGGTTAGTCTCGAAAATGAGCAGAAAGCTGCTTGGGATATGATAAAAAAAGCATACTCTGAGATGGAGAAAGCAGTTTCGGTTTGGCATATACGTTACGATGATAGCAGTGTAGTTGGAATTATGGACATGAACGAGGACGGCGACAAAGATCTTGATGGGTATGTGCCTGGCGGTAAAGCTCGGTATTCTTCACTCAAGAAACTGAACAGGCAGGATATGAAGGAATTTAGTAGGGAACTTCAAGAGTATATGGATTTTGCCGTCTTGAATGATTTGGATGAATCATGGCGATTGGAGCTTGAGAACGCAATGATTAAGGAGACAGTAAGCAGACATTATGCACTGAAAATCCGGCTGATTCATAGGATGATGACCTTGCTTGTATGGGAAAAAGAACAGGCAGATAAGGTAAAGAAAGATGTTTTAGACTACAACTGCAGCCAGATATCTGACACCATAAGGAACGGAGGAGGGTATGAACCAATTGGATTTGCTTAAGGAGGGGTATGAAAAGATAAGTGGAAGCGTTACGAGAGCAATAAACGCCATGACACAAAATGGGGGAACGCCACAAAAGGCATTGAAAATTGTAAGTTCAATGCTAAACTCAAACAGAGAGAATCATAATAATCTGTTGAAATCCGAGATATTTGAAGGTATGACAACGGCTGCGGAAATTATTTTTAAGATCTTAGGCACAAGCAGTTATCAGATCGTAGCAATCGACGATGATAGGACAAGTGAGATTTGTAAAGAGCAAAACGGGAAAGTTTATGATGTGAAGGACTTTGAACCGGGAGTGACCGCTCCGCCTTTTCATCCAAACTGTCGTAGCATTATTGTTCCTTATTATTCGGAGACGGATGGTATAAACTCCATTATCAAGAGATGGGAAATAAAAAGCCTGGCAGGTGATTGGAACATTTATTTCTCTAAGAAAGCAGATGGGAGTTATTACGCCAGTCTTATTCAAGTTAAAGG
>CAZTAY010000114.1:0-8896 GCA_964611655.1 uncultured Eubacteriales bacterium | reverse complement strand
AATTGCTCATAGTATTACGTCCAATCTTATATTATAGTGAACTAACTTAATAATTCTCTAAAGCGAAGTTTAATTAAAACTATTTGAATGATTATAACTTAAAAGCATAATAAAATCAACAGTTATTTTTTATATTATCCAAAATACCTCTGACTTCCGCCATGGAACTAACTTTATAATGGGCATTGCTTAGGTCAAAATCAAAGGATTCATCTTTTTTTGCAATAACAGTCATTCCGGCTCTTAAGGCGGACAAAACCCCATAAGTTGAGTCTTCAACTGCCACACATTCCTCTGGTCTAACGCCTAAGCCTGATGCGCATTTTAAATAAATTTCAGGATGGGGTTTTGTTTCTTTTAAATCCCTACCGCTAAGTACATGCTGAAAAAATTCTTGGATACCTGTTACTTTAAGTATATGAGTAATTAATTTATATTCAGTGGAGGATGCAAGCGCAATATTGTAGTTATTTTCTTTTAAATACGACAACAGCGGAATAACTCCTGAATTCAAGGAGTTTTTATAATCAAATTTAATCTCACTTGAATATTCTTTAATTTTTTTTGACCATGTTTCAAAATCCCAATCTATATCTGTCCGTTTTACAAGTTCATCATAACCCTGTCTTGGTCCTGCACCTATTAATACTTTCAGATCCTCTTTTGTTGCATTTAAATTATGAAGCCGGATAAACTTTTCAAATTCATCTAAATACATATGCTCTGTGTTTACTAAGACACCGTCCATGTCGAATACTACAGCCTTTATGCTAATTTCAAACACCCCCCGGCATAATTTCCGTAAGCTTAAACTTACGTTCAATCATTTCGTCTATTCTGTTTATATACTCATCAACATTCTTTACGTTGAAGATTCTAAAAATATGTCCCCCGTCTTCAACAACCTTTGTAACTGCACCTGCCCCAACAGCAAGGATTGTATGGGTTTCTTCCATGATATGAATATTATACGAACATTCAGAACCATCTTTGGAATAGCCAATGTTTTCAAGGTTTCCCAGGGTATTTTTCTGCCTGTACATATAATATGGCTTCAAATTCATTTCAAGGCATGTATTATTTACACAGGAAAGCATGTCCTCAAGAAGTTTCCTGTCAGACAGCATAAAACAATCCAGTTCTTCTTTTAGGCGTGAAGCTCTTTTTACGGACAGTGCATGACATGTTACACTTGGTGGGTTTAGAGACTTTATTTGCTCCATTGTCCTTTTCACATGCTCGGTTGTTTCCCCAGGCAAGCCTATAATTAAATCCATGTTGATATTATCAAGTCCCACTGTTCTAGCCATATGAAATGAGTCTATTACATCAGAAACGCTATGTTCCCTGCCAATTAATAAAAGAGTGTTGTCGTTCATTGTTTGTGGATTAATAGAAATCCTGGTTACTCCATAATTCTTCATAGCTTTTAATTTTGCTAAGGTTAATGTGTCTGCACGTCCTGCTTCAACGGTGTACTCCCTGATTTGGTTAAAAAAGCTTTTTTCAACATTATCATATATCATAGAAAGCAGTCTTTCAAAATGTTCTTCGTCTAAGGACGAAGGCGTACCTCCGCCTATGTAGATGTTTTCAATATAGGTTTTGTCAGGAATTGATTTCAGTTCTTTTTCAAGGGCATCTAAATATGCCTTTTGTAAATGCCTGTATTTTAAAATGGGATAAGAGGTAAAAGAACAGTATAAGCATCTTGAGGGACAAAAAGGAATACCTACATACAGGCTAACTGCATTTTCTTTAGAACCTGAAAGGATATCTTTTTCTTTTAAAGCAACATCAATGCATAGGGATGCCTTTTCATTGGTGGTTTTATAATGGTTTATGAAATAGTCCCTAGTATCATTAACCGAATTTCCTGAATTCAAAAAGGACATTGCTATTTTTGAAGGGCGAATACCTGTCAAAATTCCCCAAGGAGGAGAAATGCCTGTCAGTTCTTGCATCGTCTTATAAACAGAAAGCTTTATATAATCTTTTATCAATTCAGGGTTATGAAGATTTTCGCTCCCCCTTGCAACCATTTGTCCGTTCTTGAAAACTGTTGTAATAATGTTATTTTCAGTGTATTCGCTTTTTATTGTAAAACCAATTTCTGAAACTTGTTCCTTGTTTTTGAAACCGTGATAAGGTATAAAAAGCTGAACAATTGTTTGAACCTCATTAAAAAAAGAATGACCCAAAAGAAGAATAGAGATATCCTTCTTTTGGGAAATTGTTTTTATAGACATATTAATTACCTGCAATCTTGCCAACAAACATATTGTATTCTTTTTCGTATCCTATTTCAGTGATATCACCATGTCCTGTGTATACCACCGTGTTATCAGGAAGAGTAAACAATTTGTTTCTAATTGAATCAAGCTCCGTGTTCATGTCACCGGTATAAAAGTCTGTTCTTCCAATAGATTGTTTAAATAACGTGTCCCCGGAAAATAATATGCCTTCACTTTCTGAATAGAAACATGCACTGCCCGATGTATGACCAGGTGTATGCAATACCTTAAGAGCGCCTGTTCCTTCAAAAGGATCGTAGATTGCGTTGTCAGTCAGAGCTATATCAGCTTTAAGTTCAACTGGATTACCTGCAAAACCTCCTGAAAAATTGAGTTTTGCGTCCATGAACAATTCTTTTTCTTTGTCCAAGTATGCAACCGGAATATTATAATGCTCTTTAAGTGTTGGAACTGCCATAATATGATCAAAATGAGCGTGAGTAAGCAAAATTCCAACAGGTGTCAAAGATTTTTTGGAGATTGTGCTAATAATTCTGTTGGCTTCGTCACCGGGGTCAATTATAATTGTTTTCTTTGAGTTTGGATCATAATATAAATAACAGTTAACATCCATTCCGCCTACTGCGATTTTTTCTACTGGCATTTTGCCCTCCATAATTAAAAAGATTTATTACTGTCAAGAAGAATTGTAACAGGTCCGTCATTTAAGACATTAACTTTCATGTCTGCCCCAAATCTTCCACATTGAGTGTTCACTATTGTTTCTCTGGATTTGTTTATTAGGTATTCAAACAAAATCTCTGCCCCGGCAGGATTTCCGGCACTTGTAAAGTTTGGGCGTCTGCCTTTTCTGGCGTCCCCGTATAAAGTAAAATTAGGGATTAGAAGCAAGTCTCCTTTGGTATCTAAAAGTGAAAGATTCATTTTTTGACTTGAGTCTTCAAATATCCTTAAGTTTATTAATTTATCAAGCATATAATCTGCTGTGGCTTCGTTGTCGTCATTTGATATTCCAACAAAGGCTGCAATGCCTTTGTTAATTTCTCCTATGATCTCGCCTGAAACAGCAACATTTGCATTTATAGTTCTTTGGCATACAATCCGCATTAAGTGGTCACCCTTTCAATGTCATAAATATCAGGGATATTCCTGATTCTTTTTGTAACACGATCAAGTTGTTTGCGGTTTGCAATCTCCATAATAATATCAAATATGGCTTCTCCTGTTTTTGTTGCACGTCCATTAAATGATTTTACACATATTTCAAGGTCGTTAAGAACTTTTGAAATATCCACTATTATTCCTTGCCTGTCGTCGCATACTATTTTGATCTCTGCCAAGAATGTTATATTTTCTTTTTCGGCAGAAAGCTGCCATTCGGCTTCTAACAAACGGTTTCTATCCTCAACACTAAGGTGAATAATATTTACGCAGTCGGTACGGTGAATGGATACGCCCCTTCCCCTTGTGACAAATCCGCATATCTCGTCGCCGGGAACAGGATTACAGCATTTTGAGAATCTAACTGATACATCTCCCACGTTCTTTATGGTTACACCGCTTTTTGAGGATTTACTGCCTTCTTTAACATTAGTCTCAATACTTGCTACTATTTCTTCCGGTGTTACATTTTTCTTTTGTTCCTTAATTAACTCTTCGTTTAATCTGTTTATTACTTGACCTTCTTTTAAGCCCCCGTGTCCTATGGCAGCGCAAAGTGCGTCCCAGTTTTGAAAACCGTATTTATTAATTATAATGTCAATCCATTGTGGTCTTAAAAGTTCAGACAATACCAAACCTTTTTTCTTTGATTCCTTCTCAAGCAAGTCTTTGCCTCTTGTTATGTTGTCTACCTTAAATTCCTTCTTAAACCATTGATTAATTTTGTTTCTAGCCTGCTGGCTTTTTACCAGCTTAAGCCAATCACGACTTGGACCTCTTGAGTTTTGGGAAGTTAAAACTTCTATTCTGTCACCGTTATTTATATTATAATCAAAGGTTACGATCTTTCCGTTAACCCTTGCACCAACCATTTTATTGCCTACTGCGGAATGGATCATATATGCAAAGTCAATAGGTGTTGCTCCCTTTGGCAAATTGATAACATCGCCTTTTGGACTGAAACAATAAACCTGATCATTGAAAATATCCAGGTCGAATTTAAGAGCGTTTAAAAATTCACGGTTATCAGACATATCCCTCTGCCACTCCAGGATTTGTCTAAGCCAAGTAAGCTTTGCTTCAGCGGAATCCTCTTCCCCAACAGCAGACTTTGAGCTTTTATACCTCCAGTGCGCCGCAATACCGTATTCAGCGGTTTTATGCATTTCTTTTGTTCTGATTTGAACCTCAAAAGGTTCGCCGCCGGGACCTATTAAGGTGTTGTGAAGGGACTGATACATATTAGACTTTGGCATTGCAATATAGTCTTTGAAACGCCCGGGCATAGGCTTATACATTTCATGTATTAATCCTAGGATACCATAACAGTCCTTAACAGTGTTAACGATTGCTCTTACTGCAAACAGGTCATAAATCTGATCCAGTTCTTTGTTTTGAGATACCATTTTTTTATAAATGCTGAAAAAATGTTTAGGTCTGCCTTCAACAGACCCATTTATCTGATTCGCTTCCATTTGTTCTTTGATTGCTTCAACAATCTGGAATACGTATAATTTACGTTCAACAAGCTTTTTATTGATCTTATCCGATAAATCACGATAAGCCTCAGGATTTAAGTATTTCAAGGATAAATCCTCAAGTTCGTTGCTAATAGAGTTTATTCCCAGCCTTTGCGCCAGAGGAGCGTAAATATCCATTGTTTCTTGTGCTTTTTCCCTTTGTTTTTCAGGCCTCATATGATTAAGGGTTCGCATATTATGCAGCCTGTCGGCAAGCTTAATAATGACTACCCTTATATCCTTTGCCATTGCAAGGAACATTTTTCTAAAGTTCTCGGCTTGTATCTCTTCCTTAGTGGAATATGGAATTTTTCCAAGCTTGGTAACACCGTCTACTAACGATGCAACTTCTTCGGAAAACATTTCTGTAAGCTGATCATACGAATAATCAGTATCCTCTATTATATCGTGTAAGATTCCAGCGGTTATAGTTTCTTTGTCCATTTCCAGTGCAGCAAGTAACAGTGCAACTTCTAAAGGATGAATAACATAAGGCTCTCCTGAAAGACGCACTTGTCCCTCGTGTGCGGAAACCGCAAGATCGAAAGCTTTTTGCACAATAGAAAAATCCCTTGAAGGGTGGTAAGCTTCCATGGCTTTTATTAACTTGTCTAAAAGTTCCTTCTCGTGCATCACATCGCCCCATCTGTTTGCAGCGTAAAATATATAAAATTATTATAGATAAAATTATGACGAATTGCAATATAAGTTTATATAAACATTATAAAACTCTACTTACATATTATAGCATTTATGTTATAATTTATACTTTTGTGAATTTTAGGTAGTATTTAATTATGGTAAGCAATTGCTTTTTACTCAAATGCAAAAATGAATTGAAACAAAGAGGACTGGAAACATTATACTCTTCTTATATAATATTATCAAAAATATCATCAAAGTTTAATACTCTTGACTTCTGTTTGGCTAATGATGAAGCTGGAAGAAAACAGCGGATATAATGATAGAAAAATATGGGTTTTTATACTTCTAGTATTAAGTATTAGGATATGAAAAAAAGGTTTTAATAAGATATTATGGAGTATGGGCGAAAGAGAAGAAATGCTTATAAGCGGCTTAATGGAAACTTACGTTACTTAGAAATTTGCTAACGCCAAACTAATACAGAAGAAATAGTTAAAGAATTTTACCATCAGTGTTTTTCAGATGAAGAACGCAAGACAATTCATCGTCATTATGAAGGTTAACTGAAAAGGATAACTATGAAATCAATAAGGTTTATATTTAAGGCGTCAAAGGCTGTTTTAAGCTTATTATATATTTGGGATTGTTATTAGATTAGCACTTGTGACGGTAGTATTAGAAAACGCTCAATGGGATATGGGAACCCTGTTACTGATTAGTTAAGACTAAGTTGTTATCGGAATTTTTGTTGGTTTCTATATAAGATTACAGAGCATTAGACTAAGTTGAATTGAATGATATGTAATAGAATGTATTTGGCAATGGAATTCTACAAAAGTTATAATTGATTAAGAAATATATTATAAATAAATGAAAAACAATCGATCTGGTGTCTGTATAGTCAATTCAATTAGCATGAATGGCTTGAATTTGTAATAAAATGCAAAAAATCGGAAAAGCTATGGTTATATATATGGGCATCAACGGGTATATTCAGAGCTAAAGCCCTTAAGCATTAATTGGGAGTGTATTTTATGTATTGGTGTAAACTTAGACATGGTTTTAGCAAAACCGCAATGGTATTCTTGTCTTTAAATGCTCTGTTTTTAAGCTCTGTTACAATAAGCGCAAATGAGATTACATCCTCAAACAGTGATAGTTACAAGATAATTGAACTGATAGAAAACGGTGAAGTTGCGGAATCCTTTAGCACCGATGATTTTGATGTTAACTCTGGATATCTTACTATTAAAAGTTCTTCAACAAAAGATTCGTTTGTTTGGAGAATTAACCTTGAACATCTTCGTGAACTTGAAAATGAATATGCCGGTTGCTATTTAGATTTACTAACACCTAATCTTAACTTGACAATTCCTTTTAATTCAACAAAACAGTTTTATGAAAATAATGAAAATGTTTTTACGTCTGATTATGATCAGTATTGGCTGGAAATTAGTTTTTTAAATGAGTCTGAAACAATAAACAGTGAAGTAATAACTGCTTTTGAAAAAAGCTTTCCTAAAAGCAGTTTAACTGGAGCAATTTATGAGATTAATTTTAGGATTGTTGATAAGAATGAAAATCAACTGTCTGTTGATTTAAACGAATTTAAGGACTATTTTATATTTAGTATACCCTGTCCCGAAAATTCAAACGCCGTACTTTTATATGAAAATGGTCTCTTTTCATTCACCCCAGCAATGTTTTTAAATGAAGAAGCCCTTGTTTCAATAACCAGAGGTGGCATTTTTTTAACTGCAAATAATAATATCATTTTTCAGGATGTTCCGGCACACTCATGGTACAGGGATATAATTCAAGCTGCTGCAAACATATGCGTTATTAGGGGCATTAATGAAAGCAATTTCAGGCCTGATGAGTATATAACAAGGGGTGAGTTTGCTGTAATGATCTCTGATGCCCTACAGCTAAACAGAACCGATTATAGTTTAATGTATAAGGATGTATCTAGAGATTCGTGGTATTTTAATGGCATTGCAAAAGCTAAAACCGCTTTAATACTAGAGCCTTTTACGGAAACTGATTTTGAGCCAGACAAGTATTTAACAAGAGAAGAAATGGCTTGTATACTTGCAAGCGCATTGAGATTTAGAAACGCTGCCGTAACCCTACAATATATAGACCTTGTATCCGTTTTCCAAGATCATGCTTCAATTAACAAGTTATATATGGATAATATTGAACTGGTATATAGGACTAATATAATGCACGGCATGGGTAATAGGGTGTTTAACCCCAAAGGTTATTCAACCAGGGCGCAAGCAGCCGTTGCTCAGTATAAGCTTCTACAGGCTTTACAGCTTATTTAGAAATCAGATCTTAATAATTAAGCCGGATACCTCTATATTGAGATATCCGGCTATTTTTGCTTTATATATTTTTTCTAAAACAACATCCTATCCTGTTTGCTGTCCTTTAGAATAACGTCATGAGCACCGCCCTCCACGATACTGGTAGACGAAATCATGGTTAATTTTGCATTTTTCTGTAAGTCAGGAATGTTTAAAACACCGCAATTGCACATTGTAGATTTTATTTTACTAAGGGTTATAGCCATGTTATCTTTTAGACCTCCAGCATATGGTACATATGAGTCAACGCCTTCTTCAAAGGATAATTTCCCGTCTCCTCCCATGTCATATCTCTGCCAGTTCCTTGCTCTGTTAGAGCCTTCGCCCCAATACTCTTTCATATAGCTGCCGTTTATTAAAACCTTGCTGGTTGGACTTTCGTCAAATCGAGAAAAGTATCTTCCAAGCATTAAAAAGTCTGCACCCATTGCAAGAGCAAGGGTCATGTGATAATCATGTACTATTCCACCGTCTGAACAAATGGGAATATATATTCCTGTTTCTTCAAAATATTCATCTCTGGCTCTTGCAACATCAATCACAGCAGTGGCTTGTCCTCTGCCGATGCCTTTTTGTTCTCTTGTAATGCAGATTGCGCCTCCGCCTATACCAACCTTTATGAAGTCTGCGCCTGCTTTTGCAAGGTATAAAAACCCTTCTTTATCAACTACATTGCCTGCGCCCACTTTAACAGTATCACCATAAACGCTTCTTATGTAATCAATAGTAAGCTTTTGCCATTCTGAAAAGCCTTCCGAACTGTCGATACAAAGCACATCAGCTCCGGCTTCCACAAGCGCTGGAACACGTTCTTTATAGTCTCTCGTGTTAATGCCTGCCCCAACAATAAAGCGTTTTGAAGCGTCAATTAATTCATTCTCATTTTCTTTATGTGAATCATAGTCTTTTCTAAATACCATATACTTAAGTCTTTGTTCGTTGT
>CAZTAY010000113.1:0-9218 GCA_964611655.1 uncultured Eubacteriales bacterium | reverse complement strand
AAGATCTTTAAATGCTTTGGAAAACTCTTTTGTCAACCACCTGAGCTTTTAATCAGATAAGTCTACAGAATTTAAGTGTTAAATAATAAATTTATTAGTTTACATCGATGCGTTTTGCATTTTTCGAACATACATTAATTTTAAAGGAGTGATCAAATTGAATTTATTTAATAAAAGCTTATCTGCTAAGATAACGCTTATTATTACAGTATTTATGTTGCTTGTATTTGTTGTTTTAACTATATTTATTGCAATTAATACTAGCAACTCCCTTATAGTTGTTGAAAAAGAAAAATTAAAGTTTCTATCTTCAGAAAATGCAAAAATTGCAGAGTCTATAATGGAACAAATGGTAGGAAAGCAGTCGGTGGTTATTTCGGCAATTAAAAACCTAGATACTATACCGGAAGAAAACAGAATTGATAGAATGAAAGAGCTTATGTCCACTGTGAAAGCAGAGGAAGATCAACTTTTAAGCATTTACTATATAGCTGGTGACTCCAATGATTTTTCTTTGGGGTTGACTATTTATGCAGATGAATCAGGTGCTAAATTTGATACAAGAAAAGACATAATGCTAAGTAAACCTGCTTATGACAAAATGGAGTCAGAAAAGAGATTTTTTATTCTAGATCCATACAAAAAAGTGATAAACGGTAAAGAGTATTTGGTTATAAGTATATTACGGCCAGTGCTTGATAAACAAAATAACCTTTTAGGGCTTGTGGGGGCAGATATAGATACAGAAGTTCTTTATAACGCTGATTATAATACCGGAGGTTATGTTAACTTTTCAAATATAATTGTGTGTGCCCATCAAACCATAATGGTTCATACAAACGATAAATCAGCTATCGGCGCAAAATTTGTTGACATAACCAGAAGCAAAAATCCAAGTTTAGTTTTAGATGCTGTCAAAGAATCTAATGCCATAACATTTGTTGATGAATTCAAGGATGGAACAAAAGTTTATAGTGCTTGCCAACCGTTTTTTGTTGCTGATTCAGACAAAGCTTGGCTTAGCACAATAAGTATACCTGAAAGAGACATAATGACTCCTATTGTCCGTACAGTTGTTCTGTTGATTGCATTTTGTACTGCTGCTCTAGTAATACTTGCAGCAATAAGTTTTTTTGTACTTAAAAAGTCTCTAAAACCAATAGCCGAGATTGAAGCTGTGGCTAATGATATGGCAAACGGCAATTTTAACACTGAAATCAAGTTTACAGGAATAAATGAAATTGGAAGGTTAGCTGACAGCATGCGCTATACAGTAGCTTCGCTTTCAGAATCCTTCTCTAAAATCAATGAATCTGCCGAGCAGGTTTCAAGCGGAGCTGAACAAATGGCAGGTGGTGTTCAAAACTTGGCTCAGGGTGCTATAACTCAAGCATCGTCGGTTGAGGAACTTTCGTCTTCCATCAGGGAAATGTCTAGTCAGATAACTAAAAATGCCGAAAACGCCATAGATGCAAATAATTTTACAAAGCAAGCCGAGGATAAATTGAATTCAGGTACCGTAGAAATGCAAGATATGTTATCTGCAATGGCAGAGATAAGTGAGAAATCCTCTCAAATTAATAAAATAATAAAAACAATAGAGGATATTGCTTTCCAAACAAATATACTTGCGTTAAACGCCGCTGTGGAGGCAGCAAGAGCTGGTCATGCAGGACGAGGTTTTGCTGTTGTTGCTGATGAGGTAAGAAATTTAGCAAGCAAAAGTGCCGAGGCAGCCAAAACAACATCAAAGCTAATAAACGATTCAGTACTGGCTGTGAAAAAAGGTGATGAGATTGCAAATAACACTGCAAATACATTAAACGAGGTTACAAAACTGGCGAAGAAATCTTCTGTTCTTGTAACAGATATTGCCTCTGATTGTGAAAAACAAGCATCTTCTATTATAGAAATTTCAAAAGGTGTGGACGAAATATCCTCCGTTGTTCAAACAAATTCAGCAACTTTTGAACAAAGTGCAGCAGCAAGCCAGGAACTATCAATACAAGCACAAATTTTGAAACAGTCAATTAGTAAATTCAAGATTAGTAGTCAACGCTTAAAAACTAATTCAGATAGCGACCCTGATCAGGGAGATAAAGATAGTTCGTGGGATGAAAGTTCTTTAAACGATATAGATGTATTAGATGAATATGATTCAAAGTTAGATAACTATGATTCAAAGTATTGATAATAAACGTTTACTGTTATGTAATATGTGTAGCAAAACCATTGGGAGGTAATAAAGTGCAGTTTATATCTATCATTTTAAACATGATATTAGCAATTGCTGTTTTAATATGCTGGGGAAAATTAAAAAAATCAAAAACTGATCACAAGATTGATCAAGAGTGGGTAAACAGTATTTTTGATGCTATTCCTTTCCAAATATCTGTTACTAATAATAACCTGCGTTGGTTATTTGTTAATAAAGCAACTGAAACAGCATTAGGTAAAGGTAGAAGAGAGCTTATAGGACAACAAAGCGGCAATTGGAAAGCCGACAAAGGCAGATCATTCTTTAAAAAAGATGGAATGAAGTTTCAGGTTGACTCTGAATTCATTAAAAATGCAGCAGGTGATAATACAGCGCACTTGGAAATTATCCAAGAGGTACCACAATTTCAGGAAGTATTAAATAAACATAAGGCGCTTTTAAATCAAGCAGAAGCTATAGTCTCACAAATATCTGTAAGTTCTCAAGAAATACATTCAAGCTCTGAATTAATTACTGAACAAATCAATAAAACGTCAATGCGATCAATTGATGCAAATTCTTTATCTGAAAAAGCAGTTGCAGTAATTGACAAAAGCTATAATTATATGAACGAGCTTACAAAAACCATGGATCAAATTAGTGAAAAATCTTCAGAAATACAAGGTATAATTAAGATTATTGAAGATATTGCTTTCCAAACTAATATCTTAGCTCTTAATGCGGCAGTAGAAGCGGCAAGAGCAGGAACTGTAGGAAGAGGCTTTGCAGTTGTTGCTGATGAGGTTAGGAATTTAGCCAGTAAGTCGGCACAGGCAGCAAAAGATACCACTATTTTGGTGGAAGATACAGTAAATGCAGTCAGTGCAGGAGTAAATGTAGCTTACAATACTGCAAATGAGCTTTCTAGTGCAGTTGGTTATTCAGAGGAAGTTGCTAGAATTATTAATGAATTTGCAAATGCAACGACAGAACAAAAAATGGCTATAGAACAAATAGCTTTCGGAATATCAAATCTTTCTAAAGTAGCAACCGAGTCTATAACCAAACTAAGTCTATCATAAATTATTTAGAATACTGGGGAGGTAAAAAAATCTCCCCTTACCTCCATAAATAAGAATATGTATAATTACCTTCCTTTATATAAAAAACAATTGCTGGTGTGGTCGTTAACGATTCCAACTGCTTGCATATAAGCATAAATAATAGTGGTACCAACAAACTTAAAACCAAGTTTTTTCATGTCTTTACTTATCCTATCCGAAAGAGGGGTAGATGCTGGAACATCTTCTGGGTTTGTCCACGAGTTTATTATAGGCTTTCCATCCACATAACCCCATAAGAACTTATCAAAACTACCATACTCAGCTTGCACATTCTGAAATGCAATAGCATTTGTTATAACTGAGTTTATTTTAAGTCTATTTCGTATTATACCGCTGTCCTGCATTAATTCTTCTATCTTTTTTTCATCATATGTGAGAATTTTATTTATATCAAAATTATCAAAGGCACGTCGAAAATTGTCTTTCTTTTTAAGAATTGTGGTCCATGAAAGACCTGCTTGCATACCCTCCAAAATGAGTTTTTCAAAAAGTGCATGATCATCGTGAATAGGAACTCCCCATTCAGTATCATGGTAGATCATATTAGGTTCGGTTAAGGCCCATGTGCAGCGATTTATTTCATTCATCGTATAAACCTCTTTTCATTCGTTATTAATATATTAATCATTTAATAAGAGTTGCTGATTTTTAGGAGAAGTTCGTGAAATTCTTATGTACAAAAAAAGATAATTTTATTTAGTAATTTGCGCTTTTAAGTCTTCAAGCATTTTATCTGCCTTTTTTTGATGAGGTGTATTGATAGACATTTCAATATATTTAATGGCCTCTTCATTATTTCCCAAGTCTTTATGAAGTGCTGCCAAAAATGAGAAAAAAATACTTTTATTGTGATCTGAGTAAATATTATCCGGATTAACTTTCTTGGAAAGCTCATAGGCTTCCGAAATAAGTGTAGGATCTTTAATGATTTTATTTGAAGCTTTCGACCAGTAATAGAGTGCTTTTCTTGAAGGTACTAAATATAAAGGAATTGTAACTTCAAGAAAGAAATCAGATAAGTTAGTTTTTCTCCTAACGCTAAAATAAATAGCCAATTCAACCATACCATACAGAAGATACCATATTATACTAAGTAAAAATGCAGGATATTTTAAATTGAAATAAATGAGAATAAAAATACATGATAGCAAAACAAATGAAGTGAATTGAGTTATTAATCCTTTGTTTATAAGATTACCTCCTTGTTTTTAATTTTTAATGGAGTAAAATTTACCACTGTACTTTATTTTTCTTGCTCATAAAGATAACTCGAATACTAAAAATTCTTGAAAGCTTTACGCTCGTTAATTAAAATAACGCCACTAACATAGTACATTAAAACCGTTAGTTTTATATACGAAAGTTTTAGAAATTTAGCTCATGAGCCTTGTTTTATTCGGCAACAATACACCTTTACCTTGGTTGCGGTTCAATAATGTAATTAAACCCACTATTTAAAGAGTTGTTCTGAAACTTTTTAGAGGTCATGGAACAACTCTGATAAAATCAACTAGCGTAGGAGCTTCGGAAACGATATCTCCATTTAAAAAGCAATCGACAATATTATCATCAAAAGTATTATAAACTAGTCTTAGATGTTGAGGGGTCCAGTCATTAGAAGTAAATAGTTTACCGTTTGATTTTTGAGGTATACATGAAATTTCTTTACCATTCTCTATTAAATTTAAGATTTTTACAATATCCTCTCCTACTTTAATAACAGCCTTGCAAGCAACATCATGAACGCCATCACCCATTTCTAATGCAGGCACACTGTGGTGAAGAATATCCCCAGCATCAAGTCTTTTAGCAAGTCTATGAATAGTCATTCCTGCCCAGTTTGGTTTTAATAGATAAAAGGGCCAATAGAGTGTTATATTTCCCTTAAACCAAGGAGAAATTCCACCATGGATATTGAAGCACCTGTTCTCGTATTCATTAATAATTTCATCTGAAATTATGTGGCAACCATAGGAAAAGAGAAAATCTGCGTTAATATTTCTTACAAAGTCAATGGTTGATTGGTCATTTAGTTTTTCATAGCTGGTTTCCAGATAAGGAACAGATTTTAAAATTTCGTCAATGTTTGTCTCTCCAAAAAATCTATTTTCGGATTCTTCTCTTTTTTTAAAATGCTTAATGAAGTTTTCACGATCTAGTTTGTTTAGATTTTCAGGGGGGGAGGGCATAAATTCCTCTCTTTTTTCGATAACAATTCCGGCTAATTTTTGTGCATTGAATAATTGGCTAGCAACGTGATAATGTCTTTGATGGGAACCACAAATCAAAACTACTTTCATGATAATTCACGCTCCTTATAAAATGGACCTTCGATTAATTTATTTCTAAGTAATACATCGACAGTTTCTTTCAATTCTAATATATTAATAGACAATTTATTAGCGATATCTAAAAGAGTATGTTTACCGTCTGAATAATTCAGGGTCATTAGTATGTTGTTTAAAAGTGTTCTGCCGTCATTAAGTCTATTATTTGATAGCTTCATGTTTTCCACACTGTTAATAGTTGGATATAATGTGTAATCCCCCAGCTTCACTTCGCCAAAAGGGTATTTGTTTATATAATATCCGTCCATGTCAATTGCCATAAAAATTTTTTCAAGCCTGTCCGCATTTTCAATTAAAGCATTTATATCCATCAATTCTTTAGTATCCCCAGAAGTATGATATTCAGGGTATTCGCCGTAGAGTAAGCTAGCAAACTGACCTACAGGCAGGTTAAAACCAGGGGAGCAAAACTGCCTTTCATCAGAACCATTAATTGGAGTAAAAGGACGGATTTTAATTTGTTCATTTGTGAACCTAAAATTATCAACTATCTTATTAACTTGGCTGAATTCTTCTCTACTCATTTTATAGGATAAATCGAAAGATGGATCTTGACTTCTACCTAGACAAGTAAGAACAATGCCAGCATGTAGGTTTTCTTTAAGGTCCAATCCATACCTTGATAGATATGAAATACTACCTATGGTTTCTGGGATGATTAAAAATCTATATGTGAAGTTTCTTTTTGCCCACTTAGCAATTTTTTGATAGAGCATTGCAAGAACAATTGGTCCGCTAAGCTCGTTGTTTGCCATTGATGGATGACATAAATATGAGGAAATCAAAATTTCTTTCTTAGTTTCACCAGGGATTATAATATGCCCCAAATCCAGTTGTCCGTCAAAATGCTCACTATCAATGTAAACGTGATAGTCACCTTCTTTTAAGGCATCAAACTCTTTTTTGGACATACAAAAGCCCCATTGCTTGTCATAATAACTTGTTACGTAAGGGATTACGTCTGGGAGTGCATTATTAATATGAATATACTTTTTCAACTCTTGTAGAGGAAGTATTTTATCTACAGCTATACTATAATTAACAATGTGTAAATTTGAACGTTTAAAATCTATAATTTTATTGCCGTTGGAATCTTTTATATAAGCATCACGAATGTGCCATTCTTGTGGAATTGTCCAGTTTAAAACTTTTTCACCTGTTTTAAAATTTAGCATTTCAAGAGGAATATATTCACTTAGTATTTCAAATGATTCCCTTAAACCCTTACCTGTAATGCTTCGACAAATTGGAAAAAGAGAATCAAAGAGTTTATTTACTCCTTCACTACTTTTTAACAAACGCACAAATAGTCCTCCTCATTGGCTGAAATAAAATACAATATATTTTGGGTCAATGTACAAATCTATAAAAAGTTAAACATTAGTAAAATGTCCAAACACAGAGATTGGTTGTCCATTCCATTTATAGTACTTTAATTAAAAAGCACTGATAGAAAAAAGGCAAGAAATAGTATTATTGGTATAAGGTAAAATGCATTTTAGCCCTTTGATGGGATAAAATCAGGGGATAATTTTCCAGCTAAGTTTTTTAGTTTATTTCTCTGATTTAAATAATCTTTAATGCTTTGCTAGTATGTCCACTATACTTATAATATCTTGAGCATTCTCTATATTTTTTATTGTATGTTATGTTTATACATAGGCAAGCTTTAATGTTTCTTAATTAAATATGTAACAATTTATTTTGTTTTAGTGTAAAGGTAAGTGTAACAATTTGTCAACAAATTAGTTTTTTATAAGGTTGATTAATAAAACTTCTATATAATATTGATGCGATGAGAAGAAGGGGGTAAAATCTGCTGGCAAAGTGACTGATTTAGTAATTTATTCGAAATACTGAAAATGCCAAGTAATCAGAGGCGTATTGACTTGCTGTTTAAAAAAGAGGGTGATTACCCTGAGCTATTATCATAGTTAAATTATTGTCTTTTAATTAGATGATTATTCTTTTAATGTTGAAAAGCAATCTTAATATAGGTTATAATTAAGCTATAGAGATTTGTCAAACATAAAAGGAGAAAAAAATTTTGCGTGCATTCGAAAATGTAAATAAAAAGATGTTATTTATTGGGGGTTGCTTGTGAGTGAATATTTGCAATTCATCACACGAGATGAATTCAGAAATTGGCTGAGAGATAATTGTATGACAAGCGGAGGTGTTTGGCTTCTATTTGGTAAGTCAGGAGGCCCAAAGACTATCAAAGCAAATGAAGCACTTGAAGAAGCCCTTTGCTTTGGCTGGATTGATGGGCAAATGAAAAGTATAGATGATAAAACATATATAAAATATTTCTCTGCACGACGAAAAATCAGCAAGTGGTCTGATAAAAACAAAAAAATAGTTGAACAGCTTGAAAAGCAAGGTATAATGACAGATTATGGCAGGGAAAAAATAAAGGAAGCTAAGAAAAACGGCCAATGGGATAATAAGAACCCTATTGCAGTTACAGATGAACAATTGGAACTTCTATATGATTTGTTGAAACAATATGAACTTGCTTATTCAAATTATATGGCGATGTCTCCATCTGTTAAAAAAACATATGCGAGAGCATACTTCGATGCTAGAACAGACGATGGTCGTAAAAAACGCTTGTCATGGATGATTGAGCGGTTAAATCAGAACTTAAAGCCAATGTAATATGCTTCCAGTGCCCACTCACGAAAGATAACGCTAAAAATGGCTTTAGCCAGGGACAAGCAAAGGGGAGCACAACACTTCCCTCATCAATAACAAAATTTCTCTCCCTTTAACAAATATAAAATGCGACATTTGTGGTTGTTATTTCGTAAATGTTATTTTTGGTTATTTGATATTAGAACATGCCACTAATTAGCCATAAGTGAGTATGTCCATATGCTTTTTTGCTTCAAGGTGTGTACTGACAGCATACTGCATCAATTAAGGAGGCTTAATGAAGCTCCATGTACTACAAGAGCATTTGGAATTACTCAGCCCACAAAGGACACAAAAACGATGAACATAACTTTTAGCATATTTAATAATTGTTTCAGAAAAGGATGAAAATGATATACAAAATTATTGCGTATTCAATAATTACTGCTTTTTATGCCGTATATATTGGCAAGCTGATTTCTCAAAAGAAAAAAGGCATTCAAACTAACCAGATAGCGCGTGGCAAAAAATCTCTAAAGCTATACTACACTGAGCTTATAATGAAGATTGCAACCTATGGAGTTATTGCCGCAGAATTTATTAGTATTTATTATGGTTATTCATTAATTACAACACCTTTTCGGATTGTCGGCGTCATTCTTGGCGTGGCAGGCGTAGCAGTATTCACAACTGCTGTATGGACGATGCGTGATAGCTGGCGTGCCGGAATACCAGAGAAAGACAAAACCCAGTTTGTTACCTCGGGTGTGTATCAATATAGCCGTAATCCGGCGTTTCTAGGTTTTGATTTGGTGTACATTGGAATCCTGCTTATGTTTTATAATTGGATTCTTTTTGTTTTTACTGTATTTGCAATGATTATGCTACACTTGCAAATTTTGCAGGAAGAGA
>CAZTAY010000112.1:0-9273 GCA_964611655.1 uncultured Eubacteriales bacterium | reverse complement strand
GATAAATAAACTCAAGATTAAACTTAACCCAAGTATTATTAAAAAGATATATCTATATACTTTTTTATAATAATTCATAAGCGCAGCAATTTTTTCTTGGTCCTTTTCAGCTAAGGGCTTGTATAATTTATAAATAATTGCATTCCCTAACCCTAGCTCGGTTACAGATAGAATTGCTATAATATTATTAAGCAAGCTATTTAATCCTTGATATTCTATGCCTAAAATGTCAAGAAATATTTTTCTGTTTACAAATGCTGTGAGAATAATTACTAGCTGTAATATAATATTAGTAGTTAAATTTATAAGGGTTAATTTTGTCCTCATCTTGACCGCCAAATTTATTTATTTTTAAATATTCTTTAGAATCACATATTAAGCGTAATTCAAGATATTCTTCACGTTATGAGCGAGATTTGTGGCTTTTTTGCCGCAAACCTCGCTCATAGTTCTACGTTTGCAGCGAGCGTTTTACATACGAATAACTAACGTTATTTTTTATTTTTGAAGAGTCTTTTGAGTTTGGAATAAACTTTTATTAATCGTGTACCATTTTTGATTCCAAGTAATCTATTGATCATAACAATTTTTTTATAATATTTTCTCTGTTTATCATTGTACCATGATGCATTAAAATGATGTATAGAATAAGTATTTTTAGTAACTTTTACTCTTCTTGTTCCATAATACATGGGACAAAAATATTCTGCTGGATATATTGTAACATTATCAATCAATTGTAAAGTATTATTTCGTTTTAATCCTTTAGATAATAAGGGTCTGGTTGTATAATGTGGACTAGGCAATAAATTATAAGTACCATCTTGATTAATGAAAGAAATATTATCATACACATCCCTTATTTCCTTTATTAATTTATTATGTTTAACTGAGCCAAACATCTGACCTAGATTTATAAATTTATCTTCATTACCTAAAGACGATTCAAATCCCATAAAGGCTTCATTTTCCCGCAAAGGATCTAAATTCTTTACTAATTCTACATCAGTATCTAAATAAAAACCACCATATTCATATAGAATATCTAACCTGGCATAGTCAGGTACAAACCCCCATAGTTTACTTTCATATGCTTGTTTCATATATGAGTTCTTGTTTATATCATAGTTATTTTCATTCCATAATTTTATTTCATAGTCAGGACAAAAACGTTTCCAGCTTTCAATACATCTCATATCTAAATCAGGTATTCTTCCTCCACCAAACCAACAATAATGAATGATCTTAGGTATTTTATACATAGATTAATCCTTTCAAATGCATAATTATCCGTATACTTTTTATAATATCAAGGATGCAGCAATGCAAGATATTCAAGTTTACAGAGAAGCGTTTTTCAAACAAAGAATTAAATTATTTATTATCTTTGAAGAGTCTTTTGAATCTGTAATAAACTTTTAATAGTCTTGTGCTATTTTTGATCCCAACTAATCTATTGAGCATAACCACCTTTTTATAATATTTTCTCTCTTTATCATTGTACCATGATGCATTAAAATGATGTATAGAATAAGTATTTTTAGTAACTTTTACTCTTCTTGTTCCATAATACATGGGACAAAAATATTCTGCTGGATATATTGTAACATTATCAATCAATTGTAAAGTATTATTTCGTTTTAATCCTTTAGATAATAAGGGTCTGGTTGTATAATGTGGACTAGGCAATAAATTATAAGTACCATCTTGATTAATGAAAGAAATATTATCATACACATCCCTTATTTCCTTTATTAATTTATTATGTTTAACTGAGCCAAACATCTGACCTAGATTTATAAATTTATCTTCATTACCTAAAGACGATTCAAATCCCATAAAGGCTTCATTTTCCCGCAAAGGATCTAAATTCTTTACTAATTCTACATCAGTATCTAAATAAAAACCACCATATTCATATAGAATATCTAACCTGGCATAGTCAGGTACAAACCCCCATAGTTTACTTTCATATGCTTGTTTCATATATGAGTTCTTGTTTATATCATAGTTATTTTCATTCCATAATTTTATTTCATAGTCAGGACAAAAACGTTTCCAGCTTTCAATACATCTCATATCTAAATCAGGTATTCTTCCTCCACCAAACCAACAATAATGAATGATCTTAGGTATTTTATACATAGATTAATCCTTTCAAATACATCTATAATAGATTCTGCTACACTTAATAATGCTTAGAGCCTGTCCAAATTCTCGCTTTCGTTGGATTTTCGAGCACAATTTTTTTGTTTTGCAAGTGATTTTGCGCACGATAATACGAATAAAAACGTATATCGGGCACAAAATCACGCAGTCAAAACGGAAAATTTGCCGAAAAGACGGCGTAATGGAGATTTGGTACAGGCTCTTAAGTACTACTCAAACAAAATCCCCTCACATCGTCTCTGTCTTTTTAGATTGAGGTCTCTAAAAGCCTTGTATAAGGATATATTTATTTGCAGTATGAAGGCCTTTATTTTCTCATTGGTTGTTAAAAGTTCACATTTAATAATAAATATAATATTCTCTCGCAAAAATTTTTTTGTTTTTTTGTATTCTGGAAATTTTTTAAAGTTTTTACAATCTACAATTCTATGTAAGATTTCAAAATTTCCTCTTAGCAACCTTATCTTTGCAATATCAATAACACTTGGGTACTTTCTTTTCACTATAGCTAGATTATTATTAAAAGCGTCAATTAAATCAATTAATCTAGAATTATATTTACTTTGCAAAATACTACCGCTTCTCTGACGGTAATAATATTTAGGTTCAGTGTCCACAACTACTTTTTTACATTTATCTAAGATTTCAACTATAACATATGCGTCTTCATATATCTTTCCCTCAGGATATCTTATTTCATCAAAAATGCTTTTTTTATATAGTTTATCCCATGCAGAAACGTTAAATTTGATTCCATTCAAACACTCTTTAATAGCTTGTTCCGGTGTTAATAAAAGTAACTCTTTTTTGTTGTAATTAGGAATATTTAAATTAACAAAGGATAAATAAAAACCGCAAACAGAAATGTCCGCTTCATTATTTAGAATATTCTTAAGCATACTTTCATACATGTCGGATTTAATCCAGTCATCACCATCAACAAATCCTAGATAGTCACCTGTAGCAATATCTATCCCTGCATTTCTTGCAGATGATAGACCCCCGTTTTCTTTATGAATAACAATAACTCTATCATCAAGCTTTGCATACTCATCACATATTTTGCCACAGTTATCAGGCGAACCGTCATCCACAAGAATAATTTCTAGGTCCTTGTAGGTTTGACAACGTATGTTCTCAATGCATTGGCGTATATATTTTTCCACATTATATATAGGAACAATAATGCTTATTAGTGGGTTTTTATTAGTATTATTCAAACATAATCCTTTCCCTATGTTTCTTTCTTTTAAAATTAATCCTTTGAAATATCTTATACAAATATACATTGATTTGCAATATTATGGCTTTTATTTTCTCATTTCTTGTCTTGAGTGTACAAAGTCATACAGCTTATTCAGCTAAACGGTTCTTTGCTGTTTTTACGTCAATATCTAAATAAATATCACCATTTCTTATATAACAGCATCCGGTTCAAACCTCATAATTAACTTCACAGGCTTAGTCCAAGTCCAGTTATACGTCCACCCCCCAACCCAACTGTTTTGAGTTTTACTCAAACCTAGTCTTGTCCCTGTATTTCTTTCTTTTCGTCTTCCATATTTGAAAAACATTCCATAAAAATACATTGTCTTGTAAAGAAATCTCCTTTAAGTAGAAATATAATGTTTTTATTAAAAATTTTATTATTTTCAGATACCCTGGTTTTTTCTTTATTTTATTATAGCGTAACATTTTAATTATAATAGCTATACGCAATCTTAACAAGTTATTCTGAACGCTGTGTATAATACTTGGACTTGTGACTTGATATTTTCTTTTCAAAATCCCTATCTTTTGCTCAAACATGTCCATTGCAGCTAACATTTCTGAAATATGGATGCTTTTCATTATACTGTTGCTTCTCTGACGGTAATAATATTTTGGCTCAGTGTCCACTACTACGTTTTTGCATTTATCAAAAACTTCAATTATAATTAACCTATCTTCATATAACATTCCCTCCGGGTATCTTAAATCTTCGAATATGCTTTTTTTATATAGTTTATCCCATGCAGCAACGTTAAATTTGATTCCGTTTAAGCTTTCTACAATAGCTTGTTCCGGCGTTAGTAAAAGGAATTCTTTTTTGTCGTAATTTGGAATATTTGAATTAACAAAGGATAAATAAGAACCGCAAACAGAAATGTCCGCATCATGTTTTATCATATTCTCAAGCATACTCTCATACATGTCAGGCTTAATCCAGTCATCAGCATCAATAAATCCCAGATATTCACCTTTGGCAATATCTATCCCTGCATTTCTTGCAGATGATAGACCTCCGTTTTCTTTATGAATAACAATTACCCTCTCATCAATACTTGCATACTCATCACATATTTTGCCACAGTTATCAGGCGAACCGTCATCCACAAGAATAATTTCTATTTCTTTGTAGGTTTGACAGAGTATGCTGTCAACGCATTGGCGTATATATTTTTCCACGTTAAAAATAGGAACAATTATGCTAATTAGCAATTGGTTGTTTTCAGAACACAATAAAATCACTCTCCCTTTTTAAGCAGGTTGCTTTGATACAGAGTACCAAAAGAGGAAGCAACCCTTAGGCAATTCCACTTCATTGAATATAAAAAAATGTCTGTATAAAGTGGAATTGTTATATAGCGGGTTGCTTTGATATAGAAAACAAAAAGCAACCCTTAGGCTATATGTTTTTTCTAAGCTTTAGTATGGAACAGTATAAATTACAAATTTCATTCATGTATTCATCTTCATTGTTTAGCTCATTGAAGCGTTGTTTTGCGGATTTTGATTTTAAAGCTCTATATTCAGAATCATTTAGTAATTTACAAATTTCATCCACAAATTCGTCTTTATGGTTACATAATTTTCCGCATTGGCTATTAACAATTCCTGTAAGCCCTCCTACGGGTTTGGCTAAGACAGGTACTTCTAGAGCCATAGCTTCAAGGGCAACCAAGCCAAAACCTTCCCAGTCAGAGGTTATGCACAACATTTTTGATTTTGAAAGAATTCCATAAGGATTATTCAAGAACCCCAGAACTTTAATATTATCTTCCAGTCCAAAGTTTTCAATTAAATTTTGGCAATCATCAATAAGCTCTCCATTTCCTATCATTGCAACCCTTAGGTTTGGAATCTTCATAACCGCGCTCTTGATGATTTCAATGAAGTATACGGGATTTTTTAGTTTAGTGAGTCTGCCTATAAAAACGACGTCAAAGATACCGTCTGGAGCTGTTTCGAGGCTTGATTTTTCAATCAATGAGGAAAATTCAATGCAATTTGTTAAAACATGAGTTTTTTTAGAAATGCTCTTAGCAAACCTATATTCCATAATAATAGCCTTTGAAACACAAATAATTTCTGTTAAAAATACAGAGGAGATTCTATATATTAATGACTTAAAATTAAGTCCTTTTATCCAGGGTGAGTTATTATGCAGGTGAGAAATTATTGGGATACCGGATAAAGAAAAGGCCGCAACTATAGATGCGGTAAAGTCATGGGCGTGGATAATATCAGGCTTGTACTTTTTTACAGCACGTCTAACATTAATAATACTAAATTTTGAAAGAGGTTCAAATTTCACATGATTTTCGTTTAAAGCAGTTGATATAGGTCCATTGGGTGATACATAAATACCTTCGATTCCAAACCTATTTTTGGTGCCCTTAATAATCATTATTGCTACATTTTCTGCACCTGAAAACTGATTGGATTTTAGCAAATGAAGAACTCGTTTATTAGAGTCCTTCATAACATCTTTTTTCATGTTTACCTCATCTTTCATTTCTTCCAATTAGCTATATCCTTAACAAAACCTACTATAGAAGGCCAAACCATAACCAGACCACCTAAAATTATGCAAGAATAATAAGTTATAGCTCTCCAGAGTATAACAGCAGGGCCTATGTTATGACCTGAAAAAAATGAACCGAAAAATAATACAAACGATCCCTCCGCTGCACCTGAAGCGCCTGGAAGAGGAACAAAAGAAGTAATCATCTGAACCAGAGACTGAATGGAGATTATATCTATGAAATCACCAGATGACTCAAGACCTCTTTGTATACAATAAGTGATCATATATAAAAATGTTAGCTGAAAAAAAGTGAGTATTCCAGTTTTCAGCCACATTTTTCTATTGCCCTTAATCAGCAGATAACCCTTATGAAAGCTTTTGATCTCACCTTTAATCCTGTCCTCCAGCCTTTCAGTATCTTTAACCATTTTCAGACGTTTTAGAATTCTAATTAAAAATTTCACTAATCTATGAGCCAGTTTTTTGTTTTTAGTAAACAAAATCAGCATAATTATAACTGAAGAGTTAACAGTAAAACCAATAAGCGCCAGCAACGCTAGGTTCTCAAAGCGCTCATAAAAATAGCCAAACTTAAATAAAAGTATGACCAGCGAATATATTGTTAAAATTGTTTGATAAACCACAAATTTAACAACCAATACTGAGCTTGCAATACCTGGCGACATGGTTCCGTATTTAATTAAGTAAAATAACTGCATAGGCTGACCGCCTGATGCAAACGGGGTTACCGAGTTAAAAAGCTGTCCTACCATAGTGGTTTTAAAGGATAACATGAACTTTTGTTTCTGGTTGAAAAAATTAGTCGTTATTTTCAGCACCAGACCCTCAAGTATCCAGTACATAAGCATTAGCAGTCCTGCCAAATAAATCCAAGAAAGGTTTATGGAAGTCAATATTGCAAAAAACTGTTCCTCGCCTAACTCCGAAACAACCATAAAATAAATAAAAATGGGGCAGCCTACTATAAATATGAATGTCAGACAGTTTCTTATGTGCTTTTTCATGGTTTACCTGCCGATTCAACTAATTTGCACAATTGTTTTTAATTTTTACTAACTCTAAGTCTTGTTAGGTATTCTTGTCATAATTGTATTAATTATGCTTACTCCCCTGCCGCAATTACGAAAAATTGCTGCGGAGAGGACAACCCATTACTGTTCGCAGGTTCTAAGCCCCAGTTCCTCAAGCTGTGAGGAATCAACTTTAGAAGGCGCTTGGGTTAACGGACATGACGCATCCTTTACTTTTGGAAAAGCAATTACAT
This sequence comes from uncultured Eubacteriales bacterium, assembly GCA_964611655.1. Classification (GTDB taxonomy): domain Bacteria; phylum Bacillota; class Clostridia; order Lachnospirales; family CAZTAY01; genus CAZTAY01. Next base: position 2,029 of record CAZTAY010000112.1, on the reverse strand, counting down.
CTCTTAAACTGTCTGCTTTACATAAAAGCATCATAAGCCTGTCAAAACCAAATGCAAGTCCTCCATGAGGAGGTACTCCATATTTAAAAGCCGTTAGCAAGTAACCAAATCTTCTTTCTGCTTCTTCGTCAGAAAAACCAAGCAGGTTAAGCATTTTTTGCTGAACTTCACGTTGATGAATACGCACGCTTCCGCCCCCAAGCTCAACGCCGTTAACAACCATATCATATGCCTTTGCTCTAACCTTTTTAGGGTCAGTTTCTAAAAGGGCTATGTCTTCTTCTAATGGCGAAGTAAAGGGATGGTGCATAGCAAAATAACGCTGTTCTTCTTCTGACCATTCAAGCAACGGAAAATCTGTTACCCATAGAAAATTATACTGATCTTCATTATAAAGCTCAAGTTTTTTTGCAACATAACTACGCAGGGATCCAAGAACCGTAAACACCACTTGATTTGAATCAGCGCATATTAAAATAAGGTCTCCATTTTCGCAGTTTGCAGTATCTAATATTTTCTGCATCTCTTCATCTGTAAAAAATTTACCTATGGAGCTTTTCATTTGACCTTCATTGTTTACAGCAACCCAAGCCAGTCCCTTTGCACCATAAGTCTTGGAAAGCTCAACTAATGCATCAATTTGCTTTCTTGGAATAGCACCCATACCTTTTGCATTAATACAGCGAACAGAACCGCCAGATTCAATTGCTGATTTAAACACTACAAATTCAGTGTCACGTACTATATCAGTTAAGTTCACAAGTTCAAGACCAAACCTTGTGTCCGGTTTATCAGAGCCAAAGCGTTCCATAGCTTCTTTGTATGGCATCCTATCAAAAGGCAGCTTAACATCTACACTTAAAGTTTCTTTAAAGACCTTTTGAATTAAACGTTCGTTTAGTGACATAATGTCTTCTGCATCCACAAATGACAGTTCCATGTCAATTTGCGTAAATTCAGGTTGTCTGTCTGCTCTTAAGTCTTCATCCCTAAAGCATTTTACAATTTGATAATACTTTTCCAGACCGGAAACCATTAACAACTGTTTAAATAATTGAGGCGATTGAGGCAGAGCGTAGAATTCACCTTGATGAACCCTGCTTGGTACAAGGTAATCCCTTGCGCCTTCCGGTGTGCTTTTTGTGAGCATAGGAGTTTCCACTTCAATGAACGCCTCTTCATTTAGAAATGACCTTATTATTTGAGCTGTTTTATGTCTTAAGATTATGTTACCTTGAAGTTCGGGGTTTCTTAAGTCTAAATATCTATATTTTAAGCGAATGTCATCCTTTACATCCTGTGCATTTTGAATATGGAAAGGCGGTGTTTCTGCCTCTGATAAAATTCTAAGCTCTTTAACTGCAATTTCAACCTCACCGGTTTCCATGTCAGGATTTATATTTCCCTCTGCACGTAGCTGAACTATCCCCTTTGCAGCAATAACATATTCTGGCTTTAGAGAGTTTGCCTTGTTAAACAAAACTTCATCCGCTTCGTTCCCGTCCACCAATATCTGAACAATACCACTTCTGTCTCTTAATGCAACAAACATCAGTTTTCCAAAATCTCTTCTTTTGTGTACCCAGCCCATAACAGTCACTTCTGTTCCTGCAAGAGCTTTATTTATATCCGTACAGTTATGGCTTTTTGAAAGCCCTGTAATAGTTTCGTTCATTTCATCACCTTATCCTACTGTAATTATACCGATTATAGCATATATAGATGTACGCCATGCCACTGGTTTCCCTTCGCTACACTCGTGTGGCAGGGCGCTTAATTCAATTTATATCGTCTTACACAAGCAAGTCTGTTTCAGCCGATTTTCAGTTGAATTAGCTATATAGTTGTTTCGGTTCTTTTAGAACCGTAACACGACCCATGGGCCACTCCTTCTGCTTCGCTACACTCGTGCGGCAGGCGTATAATTCAATTTATATCGTCTTACACAAGCAAGTCTGCTACAGCCGATTGCTGGTTGAATTAGCTATATAGTTGTTTCGGTTCTTTTAGAACCGTAACACGCCCCATG
>CAZTAY010000111.1:0-9305 GCA_964611655.1 uncultured Eubacteriales bacterium | reverse complement strand
TCACTTCTCAATCAGCCTTTTAAACTCCTCATATTCTTCCTTTGTGTAATTGCTTGAATTAATAGCCGTCATTCCTTGGGTTATCTGACAGTTGACGTATGAAACTTGCAATAGGCGATTGTTGAGTACGAACCCCAACTCTCCCCCGATCGCTTTCAAGGTGGCTGTTGCCCATTCTTGAGTACCCGCCTTGTCCAACGATACGACTAAGTACCATTCATCATATCTATTCTTTCCGAGTGTTACTTGCTTGAAATTGGAAACGACGACAATAGGGCGGGGATTCAGGAAATAAATCTCATCAGTCTTTTCTAATTGTCTTTCAAAACCCATACTGTCCGTCTCAATGAAATACCATCCCGTAGCCAGAACGGAGTCTTGAATATTTTTCTGATAGATATAATCTACACTATTCTTTGTAGCCGTGCTCTTAGCAGGGGACTGGGAGTTACAATTCACTATGGCGAAAACTCCGATAAGAAATAATATAAGTCTACTCATTTTCTTCAAATTTACCTGCACTATTTATACAGTATTTCCTTTTGTCAAACTCGTAATACTCATTACTCATTGCCATAGGTTCTTCTTCGCCGGATAATAATTGCTTTACCTCTTCTAAATCTCCATTGCCACACGCCACCCCTAATGGGTAAAGTTGGTAGATTTCATCCCTCAAAGTGTCTTGTGGAAGCACGCTTGCTCTTATGCTGCCCCAGCAACAAAAAAGCATCGAGAGAAAAAGTAATGTTGAATATAATCTTTTCATATTTTTATTTTGCCATACGATTATTGCTAATGTTTGGTGAATAGCTGACCGTTAGAGCAGTTCATTCGCTTGTTAGCAATATATTATAATTCAAAATACCATTCCAAAAAAGAATTGAAGTCTTTCCATTGTGGCGATAACTGTCCATTCTGAAAATTGATTAGTTTTTCTCCCAATTCTATTTCGAGAACTTCTCCCGTATTACGGTTATAGAAAAACCCGCCTTCACCTTCAAAGCAATCAAGAGGTAAGTATTCGGAAGGGATGCCTAACACTGCTTGTCTTTCTATACCATAACTTAAATCATTAGAGTAAATTTTAAACCAACATACATTATAGATCTCGCCACATTGTCCTCGAAATGTTATTTCGGTAGTATTTAGATTGAACAATGCAAAATCACTATTCAAATCAATTCCTAAATCTATCAAAGTCTCTTTATATGCTTTATCTTCTTTTTCTGAATATACACCTTGTTTATTCAAATAGTCTATCACTTTATTACTTAGCATGAAATGGTATTTTATTTGTTTTACTCTATTGCTAATGGGTTGGCAGCTAATCACCGTTTAGGTGATTTAGGTGCTTGTTACTGATATTGTTTATTGGACTTGAATAATTCATAAATATATGAACAAGCTTCTTCTTCACGGGAAAACACTTTTTCGTCATTTCTTCCACCACGTTCATCAAAGTAAAAAACTTCCCATTTGTCATAATTTTGATACAGAACCATCTTGTCAGAATCAATATCACCATAAAGAGAGTATTCATTAGAATTTATTCCCAGTTTATCTAATTCTTTTTTTAATTCATCTTTGTTCATATATTCATTCTATTATCAGTAATGGGGTTTCAGCTAACTGCGTTTAGCAGTTAAGGTGCTTGTTACCTGCTATTCATATTTCCAACAGGTTATTTTTTTTGGATTTTCTATATTGCAACTTAAAACAACTCCTTTCTCATCAAATAGTTCTATAATTCGCTCTCCCATATTCAGATTCAACGTGTCAATTATTTTATTTTCTTTTAGTGAGTGAATTAAAATTTGATTTTTTTTCATATTGACATTTCCAAGATACATTAATTCTTCATTTTCAGAAATCCAAAATTTTTCAAATTCAGTGTCAAACAAAATTTCATTTGAGAGATTTGGTTGATTCTCTGAAATTGTAATAATCTTATTTGTAGGTGCAATGTATTCGTGCGTATTTGACGTTGCTTCTACAATTCGACCTAAATGAAAATAAAATGTATCGGACTTCCCTTTCCGTGCAGAATAATATAAAGTTGTTCTAAAAATATTCTCTAATTTATTTTCTGTCAAATAGTACTTCTCAACAGCTCCCGTTCTATGACAAAAAATTAAAAAGGTATCAAGATTTTCTTCTTTAATAATTCCCCCACAAGATTTAAGTTTCTTCTTTATTCCTTTTTCGGTTAGGTAATTATACACAAAAAGGTAATCACTATTGTGATTCATCAACAAAAGAGTATCTGTATTATTTGAGGAAATATAATCATTGTACCGCTGTATGCCTTTGTCGAACTTTTTTAGAACGGAAAAATTTATTCTGTCTATTTGAAATATCTTATTGTCAGATACCGCAAACATATTTCTTCCATCAGAATTAAAATATAGACACCTGACACTGTTTTTTATTGATACGGAATTTAATTCTTTTCCATCAGAGAAAGAGAGTTGGCGCAATTTTATAGAAGGGAAAGCCGATCCCCAACCGTCGGAAAGATAAAATCTATTTTTGTCAAAAGGATCAATAACAGGTTTTAATCCTCCATAGACTCCATTTTTCAGTTCAATTGTCCAAAGTTCTTTTATTTTCATTTCTTCTAATATTGTTCATTGCAGGTAATGTTTGGCGGCTAACCGACCTTTGGGGGAGGTTAAGCCGCTTGTTACCAACTCTTATGTGTTATTATAATATCATCCAAACATAATAGCAGAGGTTGATTATTTGGTTTATATTCTTCCCAATCTTCAACATTTGTCGATTCATAATCCAGCATTAAGTGATAGTAGGCGTTTAATCCTGAAATTTCTGGGGGCAGAGCAGGCAAGCTGTAGATATTATACTTACCAATATGCTCCAATCCCTTTTCTTCAATCATTTTTAGCCATCCTAAAGCTCTATCAATTTGCTGAAGATAAGAGAGCTGCTGTTGTTCGCCTTGTTTCAAGGCATCAACTACTTTTATCCGTTCTTTTTGTAATAGCTCAATAATATCTTTCATTTTATTTTTAAGTTGGTAATGGTTTGTGGATAACTGACTGTTAGGGCGGTTCATTCACTTGTTAGCAACCTCATCGTAATTCATAACAAGCATAGAGTTCAATTCTATTTCCCTCTAATATATCATCTATTTGATGTTCTAATTCATCTAATCCCCCGATACTCGTTATTTGACGATTGAATCCTAACTGCTCAATCTCTAAATCTAAGCCAAAATGTCCGATTGATCTAAAGTTATCTTTCAATTTTACTATATCCGTGTAATATATAGACAACTTACGGACACCAAAATTCCCCATAGCATTAGTTTTTGTCACCGGGACTTCTTCTATCAAAACCGTATCTATTGTTGGCTGTTGATAGTCTTTGTAAGTAGTTGGAACAAAAGTATAATAAGCATCTTTCCTATATTGATAAAAATCCTCAAAGACAAGACATCGATACTTGTCTCCAATTTTGAATGATATTACTTCTCCTTTAGAGAAAAGATTATTTACGAGTATTTTATACTTTCGAGGCTTACGCACCTTTAAGGCTGGGGTGCTTATCTTTTTGAATAACTTTTGAAGTGCGATATTCCTTTGCGGAATAGCTGTTTTATCTATTTCATTCCAAGTATTATCAGCCCCGCTTTCTACGATAGCTTCAAGTTGTTTCAGAAAGTAATCATCCAACAGACCAATTTCCCAAAGTGTAAGGCAAGCGGCAGAAACATAAATCTCAAAATCAAATGATGATGATAAATTTTGCAATTCATTTTTCAAGTAAGATTTTATTTCATCTGCTGGCTGTTCGTTATCATATCTGTCCAATATTTCATTTTGAACATCTATGCTTAAATCACTTTCTAATATGTTTGTACCGTCAATTGCCATATTTGTTATTTCTTATAGTTGCTAATGGGATGCAGCTAATCGACATTTTGGCGATTGAGGTGCGTGTTAGATACATAATTCATAATCAAAAGGAAGATTATCAATTAAGTTTTCATTTATTTTTGATAGTTCATTTTTCAATTTGGCTTTATCTTCATTTGTGTACCTATCTGATTTTTCATATTGTCTAAAAAGAAAAGCTAATTGTAGCCATTGTGAAAAATCAATTTCCATACATTTGAAATTTTCTTCACACATACACTCTTTATCATGGTCGTAGAAGAAAACTTTTCCTTTAGTATCGAACAACCATAAATCTCCTTGTCCGTCAGCACCAAATATCCACCACTCGCTAATTTCGCTATCACTTGCCCCTTGTACCCAATAACTAATATCTGAAAACTCTTTATTTTCTTGATATGCTTCTTGCATGTTATAAAGAATATAATCAGCACTAATTTCGGTTGTTTGAATGCCGGTTACAATATCCTTGTACAACTCTTGAAACACAAATGATACAGATTTAGGAATACCATACTTATTGTTTGAACGAGGTAAAGATGTTCTTATCTGTTCGATTGTTTTTATTTCAAATGAACTATCTTTTTTCATATTCACATTGTATCTAATGGGTTGGTGAGAGACAACGTTAAGTTGTTTTCTCGACCTTGTTAGCGTTTAATTGGATAAAATCAAGAGTTTCTAATATTTTCTTTTCATTTGAAACTAATCTATTTATTTTCATATGGATGCCATCTAATCTCATTTCTTTATCCAAGCAATCATTTCTCTTTTCTTGTTCTGTTTTTTCGGAAGATAACCCCAAAAGTTTAGCATCCAATTTTTGTATTTCAAACTTCATTTCGCTCGTCCATTCATCAAGCCGTTCAGGATTATTTTTTAATAACAAGAACGGATATTGAAGGTCAGTGTTATATTTTTTCCAAATTTCTAATAAGTATTCGAGGGAATATTTATTTTCTATCTTATCCATCATGGAATTAAGCTCACACAAAAGCCATCTTTTTAACCGCTCTATATCTGTTTGAGGATTTATCTCTATCCATGTACTTTCTTCTTGGATACTTCCACCTGCAAATCCTAATTTTCTGTCCGATAATTCTGTAAATTCACGACAAAACAAAGAGTAATTTATTCTGAAATTTTCAGTATTTTCCTCTTTGTAATAACGTTGGCTTTGAATTTCGACTTCAATCTGAAACAATCCCATATCCTTCGTAAAAAGTATTCCTTTGTTTTTGAACTCCTTACTCTTCATATAGGGTTTAATGATTGCTTGTATTATTTCTTTTCTCATATTTTTGTACGCTAATGGGTTGCAACTAATCGTTTTTAAGCGATTAAGATGTTTGTTAATAATAAGTTATTCAAAGAAGAAACCTATAAACCCTTTTGTTATTTCTTGTCCTTTTCCACTTAAAAACTTCTCAATATCTGCTAAATACTCCTCTGAATATTCTTCGTCGTCAGTATAAACGTTGCCTATTCCATATTTAGAGTGCTCAATATCCATAAAGAAATTTATTATATCGAAGAACTCTGTAAGTGAATGCCCCAACAAAAAGAATGTTTTCTTGTCAATACAACCATACACATGTTTAGTTTCCGTATCATAGAATATTGCATCTTCATTCAAACCCCCGAAAACAACCCAATTCTGTTTCCAGTGCTCATTATCAGGCAGTCGATTTTCTCCAATATAATACCACCCATTTTGCATTTGTTCTAATTGTTTTTGAGGGTATATAAAGATACTTACAGAGTAACCTATTTCAAGCCAATTATCGAAATTAAAGGCATTGTATAAATAATCTAATTCATTATAGTATAAACTTTCATCTACATTATTCAAAGCAAAAGAGCTACCATTCTCATTTAGTAGATGGATTGTTTTACTAAGGGTGTTTACAAATTTTTCCATTTGGTTCTAATTTATTATTAATGTTCGGCGGATAATCGCCCTTTGGGGAGATTAATCCGTTTGTTATGCGTATTTACTTTATTACACAATTATTTTCTTTAATGAAATATCCATTTCTAATATCTTTTAATGCTGACGTACTGATTTTTATCTTAGTCCTATGCACGCGTTCGCCAATCGTTATTGTTAGATTTCGACATAGGTGTTTAATCTTTTCGACTGCAACTTGATACACTTCATTATAGGTATCCAATTCATTGCACTTTTTTTCGCACTCTTCTTCCTCTTTCAAATATATTTTCTTCGGAAATTGAAACTGAATCCCCATTATATTCTCTGGAAATTGTGTATAGCTGAATTTAGATTGTAATTTCTGCTCTTCATCAAGATAGAGAGCAAAAATATTTATTCCCACACAAGGCTCTATAAAATCAGATGTCTTATACCATAGTTTATCTTCTTTATCTTGAAATGAAGCATAGTAAGTACATTTGCTTAAGTCATTAGTAATCCCCATTAATAGCTTTGTTATAACATTATCCCTTCTAAAATTGAACTTGTGTCCAGATATTAGTAGATGGTAGAACTCCTCATAATCACTTATAAAATTCTCAATACTAGTTTCAATATAATCCGCAGGTACTCGCCGACAAAATTCCACAAGGTGAAAACCCGTCAGGATCTCTTTTAATTCTTGAGGAGTGACTAAAAAATTATAGGTGTTCCATCCACCAATAGGGTAATATTTCATATTCGAGTTATCTATTATTTCTTATACGCATAATGTTTGGCAGCGTGCCGCTTTAGGCGGTATCGCTGTTTGTTATCAACCTCATTTATTATCAGTTAATCTATAATCAATAAATTCTTCTAATTTGTATTTCACTATTTCTTTATTTATGTTCTCTTGTAATATATCACTATTCATTAAATCTCTCATTTTGTTTTCCCAACCCTTTACTCCTAAAAAGCGAATGAGCCATGTACTATCATCCCATCTTGATATTATGCTTAGAGCATTTTCAAGTTCTTCTTCTGCCTCATTTACTTTTCCATAGCAAAATAGAAGAAGAATGATAATTTCAAACTCATAGAATGAATAATATTTATGTCTTTCTTGCTTCTTTATAAATTCTATAAGTTCGTATAGTGAAAAAGACTCTTTTTGAAGCAGAGGAGTAGATTTTTTAATTCTTAGTGACGCATCTCTAAAATCTTTTTCATGAAAACAAATGCGAACATGATTTCTTACTCCTTTATCTGTTAATGAGGTAAAGACACTTCCCATTGACATGGCAGGAGCATCTTCAATCATTAAGCCATGAATAAAAAAGGTTGGTTCATAATCATCCTTAGATGAAGTAGACCTTAGATCAAAACCACATAAAACAGGTCCGTTTCTTCGAATCAGTAACATTGGTTTGTATTGCTTGAAATCTGGGAATTCACTTAACCAATCTTTAGATATTACATTTTTGGACTTGCTATCTAATGTTTTCATTATTTTATTTTTTATGGGTTTATAATGGGATGCAGCTTGCCGCTGTTAGGCGGTACAGGTGCTTGTTAGTAGCGTTATTCCATTTTATACATTTTTTTCTTCCAACCTTTTAATTCTTGAAGTATAGGTTTAGGATTTTGCAATATCTGATTAAGAAACTCTGTAAAGTTAGGTGCTAATACTTCTGTTTCAGGCGTAAAAAGAATCATTTCACCTTCCTTATTCTCATTATCTGTTAGTTTAAGAGCTACCACGCCATAATCAGAATATCGACCGATTGCAAAATACCCTTTGTCAAGAATCTCTTCTTGCAGTTCCTCATTATTCTCAATTAATATTTTGCTCCATGAGTGAATGGGCTTTGGATAGAGAAAAACATCCAAATCCCAGAAAATTTCATAGAAATGCTTGTATTTTAAGTAAGTCTTGTATGAAAGCGGAAGTGCAATATTTAGTTTATTTTCTAATTCGGAAATATCCTCGTCTGAAATTTGATTGTCTATCGCTTTCCATACATGGTCTTTTTCACTGATAATGTTCACCATATAATTAGTATGTTCCGGTTGAGTGACATCTATCTTAACTGACTTTCCTTGAAGTATGGCATTATCTAACGAGTCCTGCATTTCTGTCTCTATGGGTTCTTCATAAGAGGGAACATACATAAGATATTCTCTATGTTCTTGTGCAAAGCCCAAACACTCATCTACATATTTCTTTATTATTTCTTCCATATTTATTTTGTTTTAATTCGCTACTAATGTTTGGCAGCTAATCGCTACTTAAGACGATTGAGATGCATGTTATCACTTCATTTACGATCACCGCTCATAATCCACATGATGCAGAGCTATTGGTTCAGGGTTCAATAGTACCCACTTTACAGCAAGTTTGCTAAGCCTTGTAAAGACTTCATCCTCACAATTTGCCGAAATTCTTTTTGCCAATGCTTCTACTTCTTTGAATTCTTGCGAGTCTGAGAAATGCCCCATAGCAAAGTAGCCGGGCAATGCTTGGGGCAATTTCTTATATTCTTTATTCCAATTGCAGGCGCCATTGTCCAATATCTCACGCGATACTTTTCCGATGATTCGTATCACTTCTCCTTGAACGGTCGATGCATGCCCCGATCCGGGGATAAGTAATTCCCAAAGTTCAGCAAATTGTTCCTGCCAAGTAGTTGATTTCACTTGAATGAGCGAAACGCCATCGTAAGTAATTTTCTTCGCTACAGGTTTCACGCCGAAACGTTCGTATAGCTGATTGAGGGCTTCTTCGGTCTCTTTTAAATGTTCTTTGTTGAAGTTCGCACGATAGAACTCGAACGTCTTACCAATTTCAAGTACACGAATTTTCATATCGGGAGTTATTGTTGCTCCGGCTGCTAACAAAATATCGGCAATGGTTACCATTGCACAGATATTTATGTTTTCACATCTGTGTAATGCGTATGCAAGCGGAGTTTTTCCCGGCAAACTCCAATCGTTATTTGAGGAATTTACATTTGCACCATTGTCTACAAGAGCTTTGACCGCTATTGTATGGTGACTGGATGCCGCATCACAAAGTGGAGTACACTTACTATTATCAAGTGCTTCAATATCAGCACCAAGTTTTAGCAGTAATTTGAGATTATCAAGATTACTTTTAGCTTGGTAAGATACAGGTGTATTACCCCACGTATCCCTTGCGTTTACATCTGCTCCGTTTTCAACCAGCCAACTGATAAACTCTCCATTGATTCCCTGAAAAGTCAGTGCATTCCCTTTCCAATATCCGCCATAAGCGTTTATGTCGCATTTATCAAAAACAGCCTTCAACTCTTCTATATTGCCATTCGCTATTATCTCCTCAAAATTAGCGGGGAGTGTCTTTCTTTTTTTTGCCATCTTGTTTATATTTTCTTTAAAGTGATAATGTTTGGCAGCGTGCCGCTTTAAGCGGTGTGCTGTTTGTTAGCAACCTCTTT
>CAZTAY010000110.1:0-9339 GCA_964611655.1 uncultured Eubacteriales bacterium | reverse complement strand
ATCAATACTACCAACAGATGATTCGATACGCAAGGTTATTTTCCTTGCAGTTAAGACCAAAAAATGTACGCAGCTGGCAAGAGATTGGTGTATGGCATATAGCCAACTCAAGATTTACTTTGCTCACAGGTTTGCTGCTTAAAACCTTAAAACCGTGGGCTCTGCCCACACCCGGAGTTTAGCCGTTTCGGGCATTACCGGTAATTTTAAAGGCGGCAGGTTTTCGCCCACCGCCATCTACCGTATAAAACCACGGCATACCTCGGGTCGCTCTCCAGCGTTGCCCTGTTTCGCCGTAGTAAAAGTATTATAAAATTTAGGGTTATTATTCCATTTAAACTAAAGAATGTTCACTCCCGGGTATTTAACTTTGGGCTAAGAGGGAGTCAGTTCAAATCCGATCTGAACTATATAATTCTTTGTAAAAATCCCTTCACTACATACTTTCCTTTATTCTAAATTCAACAATTCTCTGTAACAAATCCCACGGAATTGGCTTATCAAGAGGAAACTGTACCGCCCCTTTTGAATACTTAAAACCTCTTTCTTCAAAATCATTTATAAAGTTCTCAATTCCACTTACACCTGGATAAATTCCTATATGCTTCTTGTGAGCCATAAAGTGAATTAGATTGCCATTTAAGTAAAAGGTAGGCATTGACCAAGATATTTTTTCTTTAGCATCAGGTGCAAGTTTTTTTATAAACTCACGGATCTCCTGTAAAATGGGCTGAACGGATGATTCGCTACTGCCTATATATTCATCAATATTACTATAGGCTGGTCTTGGCATAGTTTACTCCTTTAATAGTTTAACTTATAAAAAAAGCCCCTAAATGGGGCTAAATATTCATAATCTTTGCCGTAGTTTAAAGATAGTCTTTAATGGACTGTCAGGTTACTCAACTTCACGCTGGAGCTAACACCTAAAGTTTCAAAAGGGTTAATATTCTTATATTAATAATAAATCATGTTTTAGGATCTTCTGGAACAGCGTTAGAGTTATATTTAAAACATTATTGTAATCTGCTTCAATAGTCAAAATTTCATCTACTTTTAATTGTTGTTTTACAAGTTTTTCAAATCTTTACCAACATTCAATGCTGTTACTTTATCCTCCTATTATACAGGTTCTTTTTGTTCATCTTGTTCAGTTTCGGTTGCAGTCCTGTTTGTTCTTCTTTTTTAGCTCAGAACTTTTACATACATTCATTGATATTGCTAAAGTCAAAACAAACAGCTCCTTCTATATAGTGTATAATTTTACCACATAAGACATCAAAAAGCAATAACTTTATATGTAGTTTTACTAATTATTATTAATGTAATTTAAAATTATAAAATATAAAAATTTTATAAATCATCAAAAAACACAGGAATTTCCTTTTTAAAACCTTCCAACATGATCAATGCAATTTCTCTCATTTGAGGATGTGCTTCCTTTGCCGCTCTAAGCCTAAAGAAATGTCGCCATTCCCTTAAGTTCATTGTAACAAAAATTTCTGTTTTCAAAGAGTTTGGCAAAATACTCCTTGCTTCCTCCGGTGTACTTCCATTTTCCAGCATCTTAATGTAATTTGTTTCTATAACTTGCATGGTATCCTTCCAAACTTCAAAACCAATTGTGCCTTCCGTTAGGAAACAAGGCATGATAAACGTAAGCTCGTTGCCGAACTTGTCATTTGCATAATTACAATATCTAGTGCTTTCCTGTGAATAACTTGCAATCCTGTGTCTAACTATTTCATGGGTCACTCCTCTGTCACAAATTATTCTAGCTGATAAAGACGCATGTTCTATAACCGATTCATGTCCTCTTTTTAAAAGAGCTTTCACAAATTTTTCTGCAGAATCCGCTGAAATTTTATCCTCGCTCTTATAACAAGTACGCCCTGCCCTTTCTACTTTTGACAATAATTCTTGTCCATCAATCTTATCTTCAAACTCAAAATACGGTTTTATAATATTCATCTTTTTTCTCCTTATGTATTTGTTATGGTATTGAGCTCAACTAAGCTCCAACTAAGAGCCAGATATTCTCTAAGGTAATAATTAGGTATCATATAAAAAGGCGTGTTTGCTGAAATACCTTCTGCCTTTAGCCCTGCAATTTTCGCATAAATACCTGATCTTACAACATGAAAATCACTGGTCACAAATGCCACTTTGTAATCCTTGTCACCAAAATACCCGTCTAGAATTCTTTTAGTATAAAGCATGTTTTGTTTTGTGCTGCTTGATTTATCTTCCGTTAAAATTTGGCCTTCATCTATACCTTTAGAAATTAAATAATCCTTCATTGCTTTTGCTTCCGTCACTGTCTCGTTTGGACCCTGACCACCTGATACTACAATGATTGGTTTTGAATCACATAAATCAAAATATTCTTTTGCTTTATCCAGTCTTTCAGACAATGTAATAGTTACTTGATCACCCTTTAAACCAGCACCTAATACAATTAATGCATCAGGTTCTTGTTCCGGAATATGCCAAGAATTATATAATATCAAAGCACACATCCATAAAAACGTAGTTACGAATATTATTATTCCAGCAGTAATAACGCATTTTACAAACTTAAGGAATCCTTTTGTTTTTCTCATAATAATTTTATCATAAAAAAAGCCTATTAGAAATAAAAATATTCCTAAAATCCCAGGCAAGTAATTTCCTATATTATTAAAAAGAGTTAAAACGCTAACAAGGGTATAGGCAAAAAGCATTATGCCGGTTATCATTAATGTAATTTTAATCTTTTTCACATCGCTACTCCTCTGACATTAGACTTACGACTTATTCGACTTAATATTTCATAAAAGGCACACCGATATCAGTGTGCCTTGACAGGATTATTTATTTTTAATTTCTGACTCTAATTTTTCTAAAAATTCTTCAACCTTCATTGAACCTAAATCACCGTCTGTTCTGCTTCTAACTGACAATGTTTTGCTTTCTGCTTCTTTTTCGCCCAGCACAAGCATATATGGTGTTTTTGACAATTGTGCTTCTCTAATTTTATATCCTATTTTTTCGCTTCTAAGGTCTGATTCAAACCTGATTCCAGCTTGTTTCAACGTCATTGCTACATCCGCTGCATAGTCATGGAATTTTTCAGAAATAGGAAGAATCTTAACTTGAACAGGTGAAACCCATAAAGGAAATGCTCCTGCAAAATGCTCAATCAAAATTCCAATAAAACGTTCAATGCTTCCAAATGCAACTCGGTGGATCATAACTGGACGTTTTTTTGAACCGTCTTGGGCAATATATTCAAGGTCAAAACGTTCAGGCATCTGAAAATCAAGCTGAATTGTTCCGCATTGCCAAGTTCTTCCTATTGAATCTTCTAAATGAAAGTCAATCTTTGGACCATAAAAAGCACCGTCACCTTCGTTTATAGTGTAAGGCAAACCTTTTTCTTTAAGTGCTTCTTCAAGAGCAGATGTAGCGGTATTCCAATCTTCGTCGCTACCCATGCTGTCCTCCGGTCTTGTTGAAAGCTCAATATGATATTTAAAACCAAATACCCTATACAATTTGTCAATCAATTCATAAACGTTCTTTATCTCTGATTTTATTTGTTCAGGCAACATAAATATATGGGCATCATCCTGTGTAAAACAGCGAACTCTCATAAGGCCATGTAGCGCACCTGACTTTTCATGTCTGTGAACAAGTCCAAGCTCTGCAAGACGTATAGGGAATTCTTTATATGAATGCATTCCTTGTTTGTATACAAGCATTGAGCCAGGACAATTCATTGGTTTAACTGCATATGCAGCGTCATCTATTGATGTTGTATACATGTTTTCTCTGTAATGATCCCAGTGACCAGAGTTTATCCAAAGTTCCTGATTAAGTATTATAGGTGTGGATATCTCGCTGTATCCGGCTTCTTTATGAATTTCTCTCCAATAATCTATAAGTTCATTTTTAAGAATCATCCCGTTTGGCATAAAAAACGGAAATCCAGGACCCTCGTCAAGCAAAGCAAACAAGCCAAGTTCTTTGCCAAGCTTTCTGTGATCCCTTCTTTTTGCTTCTTCAAGCATGTTCAAGTGGTTTTCAAGATCTGATGCTTTTTTAAATGAAACACCATATATTCTTGAAAGCATTTTGTTTTTTTCGCTGCCACGCCAGTATGCACCTGCAACTGAAAGGAGTTTTATAGCCTTAACAGGTTTTGTACTCATTAAATGAGGGCCTGCACACAAATCAGTAAACTCACCTTGCTTGTAGAACGAAATAATTTCGTCCTCTGGCAAGTCTTCAATAAGCATCACCTTATAGGTTTCGCCCATTTCTTTCATTAGCTTTATTGCGTCGTTTCTTGGAAGCTCAAACTTTTCTATTTCTAAGTTTTCTTTTGTAATTTTTTTCATTTCTGACTCTATTTTTTCCAGATCTTCAGGTGAAAAAGGTTCTTCCCTGTCAAAATCATAATAGAATCCATTTGCTGTTGAAGGACCTATTGCAAGTTTTGTTTCAGGATATAGTCTTTTAACAGCCTGTGCTAATATATGGCTTGTGGTATGCCAAAAGGCTTTTTTGCCTTCAATATCATCGAATGTTAAAATATCAAGATTTGAGTCTTTGTTAATGATTGTTCTAAGGTCAACTGTTTCACCGTCTAAAACACCTGCACATGCTTCTCTTTGAAGTCCCTGTGAAATTTCTCCTGCAATATCCAGAACTGACATTCCATCATTGAATTCTCGTTCTACATTTCCTTTTAATAAAATTTTCATAAAATGCTTTTCCTCCTAATCCAAGCAATATATAAAACCCCGTACCCGTTCAAACGAACAGGGACGAGGCTATCGTGGTTCCACCCTATTTATTTGCAATCATTTAAATTGCAAACATCTCTAAAGACCTTAACGCAGTCATACGTGCTTTATTAGAGCCACTCGAAGTTGGTTTTCGCATTTAGCATTTAGGGCAATCCCAGAACAAGCCCCTCTCTGAAAAACACATAAATGTTACTCTTCTTCTCAACGCTTTAAAATTATTATATCCAATTATGCCCTGCTGTCAATATCTTTCCTAAAATCTTCTATTTTAACCGGCAATCGTCTGTTAGTTACGGTTGCTTTAGCAATTATTACACCATCCTCGTCCATTACTTCAACATCGTGGACAAGCAAGTTCTTGCCTTCTTTTAATTCCTTGGCAACAGCCGTTAATTTGTTTTGACCAAGCCTAGCAGGATTCAAAAAATAAAGCGACGCATTTGTTGTTGTAATAGTATTTCCTCTAGTCAGTGCAGCAGTTCCGGCAACAGTGTCAATCAATGTAAAAACCATTCCTCCGTGGACAGTTTTAAGCGGGTTTAGGTGTTTTGCCTCTATATGTATCGAGGCTTTTGCATAACCTATTGAAACCTCTTCAATTTTGATTCCTGTTTCTTCTATAAACCCTCCATAAGAACCGCTTAATTTTAATATTATTTCCGGTAGTGACTCATTCCCCATTGTTACTTCCTCCTATGTTATAGCTATAGAACCTGTATTAAGCAAAAGCTGCTGTTACCAGCTTGTTAACACAGCGGGTTGCTTTGATATAGAACAAACAACCCTTAGGCAGTTCCACTTTTATTAGTAATTAAAAAAGTGGAATTGCTAAACAGGTTCTATAATTTTATGAAACTATGCAAATGCTTTATTCTAATGTCCTAAACCTTGAATCCACGCGAATTATTTAATTCCACTGAATCGTTAAGGGAGTTTTTTCCATAAGTCAATCCGGAATAAACTTTTTGAACATTATCCATAATTGGTTCATTTTCTTCTTTCGGCAAATTACCTGCAGCGCAAACCTTAGAAAATTCGTCATGTAATGTTTTTATTATTTTTTCGCCTTGGTTTAATATATCTTTGTCTTTTTTGTAGAAAGCGGAAATAAATAATTCGTTAACTCTGTAGTACAGGGACAAAAGTTCTCTGCCCATTTCCTTGTCCTCGTCAACAGCTTGCATCAGAACCAACAAAAATTCTTTTGCTTTGTTTATAGATGTTCTGTATCCGCTTATGTCATTGGTATTTAAATATTCTTTTGCTTTATTGGTTTGTTCAAGAATAAGTTCAAAATTAATTATAATTAGCGAATAAGCATCAGCATTAATTATTTTATATTTCCAGTCTTCAAGGGTAAGATTAAAATCCATCATGAATCTTCCTTTTCTTCGGACGCCATCTTATCGACAGCATCTATAAATTTTGTAATATTAGAAGCAATTGTATATACCTGTTGCTTTGAGTTTTCAGATTTTTCTTGCATTTTAAACCCCCGTTATACTGTAACCTCAAATAAATTGTTATCGCCGCCTTTAGCAGTTTCGTCTTTTGATGTGGCTGCCGTATTTTCAGCAATGTAATTTCTTTCTTGCTCATGGCTAATGTTTATGCTATAACTGCTAAGACCTGAATCCTTAAGCATTGAATCAAGTATTCTGCTGTTGTTAAGCATGAACTTTGTTGCGTCTTCTTTGCTTGAGGTAATTAAAATATCTGCATGATCGTTTTTTATATCAATTTTAGCTTCAACGGTACCAAGTGCTTTTGTGTTTAGTTTAACCCATAATGCTACATCTTTTTCATTAATGTTATCATTAACGAAATAAATATTCAAGTTTTCTATTCTATCACTTAATTTTACAGGTATTTGGCAATAACCATCTTTATCCCAAGTTCTGTTCATGGTTTGAGTCATATCACTTAAATTATTCAGCATATTTAATACAGGCTCATTGGTTTTTAGATCCTCCGCTTCAAGCATTGTACCCTTTAATTCTTGAAGAGCATTTCTCATGTTCTCCATTATTTCATTAGGAGAAGCTCCATTTCTAAGTAGCTCAAGATCAAGGGACTGGAGAACATTCTCAAACAGGGAGTCTGTTTTTTCAGAGCCTGTTTCTCTTATAACAGAATCCATTGCCTTACCCATGTAGGAATCGTCTTTTGATAAATTCTTTATTTGGCTTAAGTTCTGCATTGTTTGAGGCAATCCCAATTGCTCCATCCATTCCACTGTCTTAGAATTAACAGTGCCAAGATTTCTCATTTCTGAAATAAACTTTTCTTGGGCTTCTACATTGTTGGCTGTATTTTCAGAGTTCTTTAAAACTTCACTTAGCCCACTGTTTAGATCATCTTGTGCAAGAACATTTTCAGGAGTAACATTGTTAATGAACTCATGAATTTCATTTTCTGTGTTCCAATAATCGTTTAAGCTTCTTTGATTAACTTCTGTTGCGTTATCAGTAATATTTTTCATATGAATTATGTTTTCGGCTGTTTGACCAAAACCAGCATCAGATAAACTTCCTTTTGCAGCATCTTCCTGTATACCTGTTGACGCAAGTGCATTGTTATAAGCGCTCTGTATTTGAAGCCTTATGTTTCCTGATGAGACTTTGTATTCACCCATGCCTGTTTGTTCGTCAATTTTTCTGTCCACAGACTGAAATTTGCCTTTAGTTTTAGAATAATATTCCGATGCGTCAAGCAAATTTGAAAGTGTAAGTTCTTTTCCGCTTTTGTTAACAATTGCCGCAGCAGCCAGTTCGTTTTTCTCAATTACATTAATCATCCTGTAAATGCCCACAAGGGATTTTCGTTCGTCCTGACCAATTGTGCTTTCTTTGTCCATTCTGTAAATAGCATCTTCAAACCTTTCTGATGCTGGTTGACCATATTGATCCTCGAATGCCCTTATATAGGATAATGACTCATCCACATGTCTTTCAAGAGGATTAAAACCGTCCTTAATCATGTGCGCAACCACCATTGGATGCAATCCTTTATGCAGCGAATCCATTTTTGTCAGAACTGTTTTTATATTCTCAAGAGAATCCTCATTAACTTCTGCATTTGCTCTGACTAAAACTCTCGTTCCTCTTATGTTTTCTTCTGTTTTGTCTATTCCTAAATTATCAAGGAGGTTTTCTATTTGACCTTCTATTTTACCTAATTTGTCGCCGAATTTTCCGTTTGGCACAGTCATCATAGGCTCATAATTATCAATGGCTTTTAATGACCGTTCATGTACAATATCCATAGAAAATGCAATTCGTCTGTTACTGATATCATTTATAACTGATGAAGGAGTAAATGGAAGTAGATCTTTTTTATTTATAACGTTTTGCATTTCAGATATTTTTTTATCTGTTGCATCGCTGCCTGCCATTTTCAGATATGACTTCATGGACTGTTTTTCCATTTCGCCTAGCTTTGAAATAATATCTTTAAGTGGCAAATCATCAATCTTAATTCCTTTTGACGCAAGCCTGCCCGCTGCTTCGAAAGTGAGCTTAACTCTTATTTCGTCAACCTGTCGCTTATATTCAACCGCTTTTGCATCCGCTGATTTTATTTCGGTATTTTCGTTGTTGTTATGTGCTTTCATGATATTTTGCAAAGTAACAGGTAAATTCAAGTTCATTGTTTTTATAATGCTTCCAATTGAGATTGAAGGCAGAGCATTAATAATATTACCGTATATTTCTTTTAGTCCATTGCTGGTTTCAGGACTTACTGGTGGAGTTATACCCAGAATATTTACATCAGATGGATTTTTACCTTCTAAAATATTTTTAATTGCTTGGGAAATAACTTGTTGGTCATTAATATTCCAGCTATCTTTGTTTAAGGTTAATATATTTTCTTTTGTTATAGGCAGATTGTTTTCCAGCAACTGCTTTGCTTTTTGAAAGTTAGAATCATTAACTTCGATTCCCTCGTCAACAAAGCGTTTTTCAATTAACGGCAGCAATTGACTAACATCAGTCGGAGTATTGTTAGAACTGTTTCCGCTGTGAATGGCTTTATAAATGTTTTCAATGGAAGGGGTATCTCCTTTTGCAATTAAGTTAAGCAGTGATGAAATATCTGCCTGCTTTACTTCAGCCAGTTTACTTTTAAGACTTTCAAGCTGTTTAATATTGCCATCCGTAACTGCTGCTCCTTCTTTGATTAGAGATCCAATTGTCCCTGCTTTTTCTTTTGCATCAGTATAACTGTTTTCTTTTAGATATTTATCTAACTGGGATTGTAAATCCTGTTCGCTCATCTCGTTCATGTTTTCACCGGCAGAGACTTTTATTGCTTCCGAAAGCATTGTAACTGCCATTTTGTCTAATGAAATTCCCGAATCCGAAAGAAGGTTAAGAGCATTTTTGTTAACGTTACCAACGGCATGTGCAATCTCTTTTTTTAATTTATTTACCGTTTGGGCAATCATGGTTTTCTTTTGCATTTGTTTTTCAACCATTTCTCTGCCCCGAGCAACCGTAGAGATTTTAGGCGGAAGTGCAGCGCCTTTTGCATAGGATTGTTCTTT
>CAZTAY010000109.1:0-9597 GCA_964611655.1 uncultured Eubacteriales bacterium | reverse complement strand
GTTAATTAAACCTGATTTAATTAATCGATCCAAAATTTAATATAAAAAAAGTAAATTTCATTACTTGACAAAAAAAATGATAAGTGCTAAAATTCTTGGAAGTGATTTTAGGTTTTTAAATTTTAGACAGGAGGAATTGAAATGTGTAAAACTTATATTTGCAGTTTGTCGGATTGTTGTTGCCGTTTCTATTCCTTTTTAATAACTTGTTTATTACCTCTTTTTCGGAAAGAGGAATTCAATATTTCACAAAAAAGCCAATAGGAATTTTATTCCTTTTGGCTTTATTTTTGCCTGATATTACTTAGAAGCTGTGTTAATATAGGAATTCTAAATAACACAAGCAAATTATCTACACCTAAAACCAGCTAAAGCCGCCGATTTTGAAAATAGCAAGTCAAACATGATGATCTAGCGGATTGCATTTTCAAAGGCGGTTAGAAGCTTATTATTGAATACTTAATTAATATAATGGGTGCTTTTATATAGAGCACCAAAAGATGAAGCAACCCGTAGGCAATTCCACTGTATTGAATAAAAATTGTCTGCATAAAGTGGAATTGCTATAAGAAATTTAAATTGCAAATGGTTTGCAACATTGTTTAGGTTTATAAATGCAAACCACAAACACGCAGAAGGGGTGGTGAAAAATTTGTTTGCGCATAAAGACCTTGTAGGACTCAGGGAGTTATGCAAAGAAGAAATCCTTGATATCCTGGATATGGCAGCTAAGCTGAAACCCTCAGTTGAGGATGCTGAGCTAAGACAGGACATTTTTAAGAAACGTTCGATTATAACACTTTTTTATGAAAACAGCACAAGAACAAAGACATCATTTGCACTTGCAGGCAGCTATCTTGGGGCAATCGTTTCAGACCTAGGCGTTTCAACTTCAAGCGTTCAAAAAGGCGAAAGCTTGATTGATACAGCAAAAACTCTGGATGAAATGAACCCTGATATAATCGTCATTAGGCATAGTATGACGGGAGTGCCTGATTTGGTGGCAAGAAATGTTAAGGCATCAGTAATAAATGCAGGCGACGGAACAAATGAGCACCCCACACAGGCTCTCCTTGATTTGTTTACCATTTATGAAAAGCTTGGTTCCTTTGAAGGTCTTAAGGTTACGATTGCAGGCGATATTGCAAACAGCAGAGTGGCAAGAAGTAATGTATTCGGGTTAGTTAAACTTGGTGCAAAAGTGACTCTGGCAGGACCAAAAACCCTTTTAACTGACAGAATGAAGGGGCTTGGCGCAATCGTTACCTCAAATATTGAAGAAGCAGTTAGAGAAGCAGATGTGGTTATGGGTCTTAGAATACAGAAAGAACGCCTGAAAAGAGCGCCTTTCCCTGATACTAGAGAATATGGCATGCTTTTTGGAATTAATAACGATATACTAAAACTTGCAAAAAAGGACGCTTTAATAATGCATCCAGGCCCTGTTAACAGGGGCATAGAACTCTCCAGCAGCGTTGTTGACGGACATAATTCGGTTATAAATGTTCAGGTCAAAAACGGAGTTGCAGTCAGAATGGCTGTAATCTACCGTATGATGACGAAAGGAGTAAGGTATGAAAAAGTTAATAAAGGGCGGACGGGTACTTAACCCTGCTTCAAATTTCGATGAGATATGTGATGTTCTTATAAAAAACGATAGAGTAATAAAGATTGCAAAGGATATAAATGAAGAAGGCTGTGAGGTATTAGATGCAACAGACAAATGGGTTACTCCAGGGTTCATAGACGTGCATACACATTTAAGAGAACCGGGCTTTGAATATAAAGAAACTCTACGCACAGGCTCGAGAAGTGCTGCTATAGGTGGCTTTACAACAATCTGTGCAATGCCAAACACCAATCCTGTTGCGGACAATGAAGTGGTCATAGGTTATATTAAGATGAAAGCTGAACAAGAATCGTTGGTTAATATACTTCCTATAGGCGCCATAACAAGAGGCCAGGAAGGTCTAGAGATGGCTAATATTGGGTTAATGGCTAAAGCAGGAGCTTGTGCAATTTCCGAGGACGGAAAGAGCGTTGAGGACGCTTCTCTTTTAAAAACCGCTATGCAATATGCATCCACTTTTGACATGCCAGTGCTTTGTCATTGTGAGGACAAGCGTCTTACAGGCGGAGGGCAGATTCACAGCGGAGATGTTTCAAACTTGCTTGGACTTAAGGGCATATCAAGGGACTCCGAAGACATAATAACCGTCAGGGACATTATGCTTGCAATTAGCACAGGCTCAAGGGTGCATATTTGTCATGTATCCACAAAAGGCAGCGTTGAAACTATTCGACACTTCAAAAGCAGATATAACAGATTAACAGCGGAGGTTTGCCCTCATCATTTCTCCCTTACACACGAAGCAGCCAAAGGTTATGACACTAACGCTAAAATGGCTCCACCTTTAAGAGAACAATCAGATGTTGATGCGCTAATTGAAGGTTTAAAAGACGGAACAATAGACATTATTGCAACCGATCATGCTCCACACCATTTGGACGAGAAAAAATGTGAATTTGATAGAGCTGCCTTTGGAATTGTAGGGCTTGAAACAGCTCTGCCATTGGGCATTACAAACCTTGTTCAAAAAGGTCATCTAACGCCTTTGCAATTTATTGGAAAGTTAACCTATAACCCGTCTAAAATGCTAAATATAGACAGGGGAACAATAAGAGAAGGCGCAGTGGCAGACATTACTGTAGTCGATCCCAGTATAGAATATGAAATTGATGTTAATACATTTAGAAGCAAAAGCAAAAACAGTCCATTTCACGGCTTTAAGGTCACAGGCAAAACCTATGCTGTGTTAGTAAACGGAGAGTATATTGTTAAAGATTATGATTTATTAGGAGACGACGAATGGTTACAGATGCACTGATAAATAAAATAAAGGAAAAGAAGAACCCCACTGTGGTGGGGCTTGACCCAAGGCTTATGCAAATCCCAAAGCATTTAAAAAATGAGGCTATTAATAACTTTGGCAAGACCATGAAAGCCGTTGGATTTATGTTTACGCAATTCAATAAAGCCATAATTGATGCATGTTTTGAAATAATACCGGCTGTGAAACCACAGATTGCAATGTATGAACAATATGGCTATGAAGGTATTAAGGCGTACATAGAAACCATTGAATACGCTAAAAGCAAGGGTCTTGTTGTCATAGGTGATATAAAACGAAACGACATTGCTTCTACTGCAAAAGCTTATTCAGATGGTCATATAGGCAAATCCGATATCGACGGTGAAAAAGTAATGGCGTTTCAATCTGATTACATAACCATAAACCCGTACTTAGGAGCAGATTCAATAGAACCGTTCCTGGAAAATTGTAAGGCGTATGACAAAGGATTGTTTGTGCTTGTTAAAACCTCCAATCCAGGAGGAGGGTTGTTCCAAGACCTTGTTACTAAAGACGGATTTACAATATATGAAAAGGTTGCGGAATATGTTGAAAGCATAGGCAAGGATTTTATTGGCGAGTTTGGTTATTCATCCATAGGCGCTGTGGTAGGCGCAACATATCCGGAGCAGCTTAAAAAGCTTAGAGAGATTGCAAGAACCACGTTCTTCCTGATTCCCGGCTATGGCGCACAAGGCGGAAAGGCAGAAGATATTGTCCATGCCTTTGACAATAATGGACTTGGCGCAATTGTAAACTCGTCCAGGGGGATTATTGAGGCATACTTAAATGATGCCTATAAAAATAAATTTAGTGAAACAGAATTTGCCCTAGCGGCATTTGAAGCGGCAAAGACTATGCAAGGAGACTTAAGGAGGAATATAGATTGTTTGAAAAACATGTAAAAGCTCAATTAATTTTACAGACAGGAGAACGCTTTGACTGTTTTGCTTTTGGTCATATAAAAGAAACTGTAGGCCAATTGGTTTTCTGTACTAGTATGGCAGGTTATCAAGAACTACTTACAAACCCTGTTTATGCAGGACAGATTGTAGTGCTTACTAACCCACTCATTGGTAATTCAGGCATAAACCTTGAAGATAATGAAAGCGAAAAAATCTGGCTAAACGGTATAGCAATTAGAGAAAGATGCACATACCCTAACAACTGGAGATTGGAAATGGAATTTGCTGGTTTCATGAAACAAAGTGGCACAGTTGGAGTTGAAGGTCTTGACGTTCGTGAGCTGACAAAAATCATCCGCAGTAAAGGCGAAATGCTTGCATTGATTACGAACCGCTTCGAAACTATGACGGAAAAACAGATTGAAAATGCTTTTGAATCTCATTCAAGCAAAAACAAAACAAAAGAGGTTTCAACAAAATCTGTTATTGATGACGGTGGCACATGCTCAAAAGTTGCACTGCTTGACCTTGGGGTAAAACGCTCTGTTATAGAAGCTCTAAAAGAAAGAGGACTTAGTGTAACTCTGTTCCCTTGGGATTCTAAAGCGGAGGACATCTTAAAAATATCTCCTAAAGGCCTGTTTATTTCAGGTGGACCTGGAAGTCCACTAGAGCTTAAAGATCTAATAAACTTAGATATAACCAGTCTTGTAGGCAAAATGCCAATAATGGCTTTGGGTTTAGGCGCACAGATTACCTGCCTTGCCCTTGGCGGTGAAGTAGAAAAAATGAAATACGGCTGCCACGGCGACAATTATTCCGTTAGGGATGTTGAAAAAGGCATGGTATACACCACAACCCAAAGTAGAAGCTTTGAAATAACAAAGATTCCAGAAAAATCATTTAAGAGATTTGAAAATGTAAACAGAGGCAATATTGAAGGTTTTATTATGAAAGACGCTAAGGTTTTGGCACTTCAATTCTATCCTGACACAGTATCCATGCCTCACAACTCAGGAAAACTGTATGACTTGTTTGCAGAAACCGTAAAGGGAGGAAATTTCTGATGCCAAGAGATTTAAGCATAAAAAAGACACTGGTAATTGGTTCAGGACCTATTGTAATCGGACAAGCCGCTGAATTTGACTATTCCGGAACACAGGCTGTAAAGGCTTTTAAAGAGGACGGCGTTGAGGTGGTTCTGGTAAACTCAAATCCTGCAACCATTATGACTGACAGGGACTTAGCCGATGCTACTTATATTGAGCCAATCACCATTGAAATGATCGAAAAGATTATTGCAAAAGAACGTCCTGACAGCCTTATTGCAGGAATGGGCGGTCAAACAGGCCTTAATATATCCTGCGAACTTTATGACCTTGGCATACTTGACAAATATAATGTAAAGGTTATTGGTACAAGCGTTCCGTCCATTAAAGAAGGGGAGGACAGGGAAGGCTTTAAAAACCTTATGGAAAGAATAGGCGAGCCTATTGTTGAAAGCGGAATTGTAAACACCGTTGACGACGGTGCAAAGCTTGCAGAAACAATTGGTTACCCTGTAATCATCCGTCCGGCATACACATTAGGCGGTTCAGGTGGCGGTATTGCTGATAATGAAACAGAGCTTAGAGAAATACTTGCTGTGGGGCTACAACTTAGCCGAGTTAACCAAGCCCTTATAGAAAAGAGCATCAAAGGCTGGAAAGAAATTGAATTTGAGGTTATCAGAGACAATGCAGGAAACTGTATTGCGGTTTGTAGCATGGAAAATGTTGACCCTGTAGGCGTTCACACAGGCGACTCAATTGTTGTTGCTCCTGCACAGACACTTAGCGCAAAAGAGCTAACAATGCTTAAAAATGCAGCAATCAAGATTATAGACTCCATTGAAATTAAAGGCGGCTGTAACGTTCAGTTCGGGCTTAACCCCGTTTCTTATGAATACGCTGTTATTGAGATTAACCCAAGAGTAAGCCGTTCATCAGCCCTTGCTTCAAAAGCAACAGGCTATCCAATTGCAAAAGTTGCTTCTAAAATCGCTCTTGGATACAATCTGGATGAAATCATAAACCCCATTACAGGCACAACATACGCTTGTTCAGAACCATCAGTTGATTACTGCGTTATTAAGATTCCGAAATGGCCATTTGACAAATTCTATGAAGCTAAGAAAACATTAGGCTCAAAGATGATGGCAACAGGCGAGGTTATGGCAATCGGCACAACATTTGAACATGCCCTGCTAAAAGGCGTAAGATCCCTTGAAATTGGGCAATACTCTCTTGAAAGAGAATCAAGCAAATCAAGGTCACTGGAGGAGCTTAAAAAGAGAGTTCAAATGCCTGACGACGAAAGACTTTTTGACCTGGCAGAGATGCTAAGACGTAATTACAAGGTTGAAAAGGTTTCTGAAATAACAGGAATGGATCCCTTCTTCATTCAAAAACTAAAAAATATAGTAGATCTGGAAGAAGAAGTAAAAACATTTGTATATACAGACTTAACCAAAGATTACATGCTGAAACTAAAGAAATTCGGTTTCTCCGACAAAGCAATAGGTAAATTCACAAAATGCAGTCCGCAGGATATATACCAGCTAAGAAAACATTGGAACATGTTTCCTTCATATAAAAGAGTTGATACATGCGCAGGTGAATTCGACGCTGTTACGCCGTATTATTACTCTGCTTACGATGAAAGCGACGAAACAGACGTATCAACAGGCAAAAAAGTATTAGTTCTTGGTTCTGGACCAATTAGAATCGGACAGGGTATTGAATTTGACTACTGCTCTGTTCATAGCGTTATGGCGCTAAAGAAAATGGGCATTGAAACCATTATAATAAACAATAACCCTGAAACCGTTTCAACAGACTTTGGCACGGCTGATAAGCTTTACTTTGAACCCCTAACTGAAGAGGATGTTCTTGATATAGTAACAAAGGAAAGACCTGATGGTGTAATCCTTCAGTTTGGCGGACAAACCGCAATTAAGCTTGCAAACTTCATTGAAGAAATGGACATTCCTGTTTACGGCACAAAACCAAAACAAATGGACGCAGCGGAGGACAGAGAAAAGTTTGAAGCAATAATGGAAAAATTAAATATTGCTCGTCCGGAAGGCAAGGGCGTCTGGAACGTTGATGAAGGCATTGAAACTGCCAGAAAGATTGGATATCCTGTATTAGTCAGACCTTCATATGTATTAGGCGGAAGGGGTATGGAGATAACCAGAAACGAAGAGGACTTGGTTAAATACCTGACCCAAGCATTTAAAAACGACAAGGACAACCCTGTTTTAATTGATATTTACCTAAACGGAAGAGAAATAGAAGTTGACGCTGTTTGTGACGGGGAGGATATATTAATCCCTGGTATTATGGAGCATTTGGAAAGAGCAGGAGTTCACTCTGGTGATTCAATCTCCATATTCCCTCCTCAAAATTTATCAGAATCAATTAAACAAAACATAATAACAGTAACAAGACAGCTTGCAAGCGCCCTTGAAGTAATCGGTATGATTAATATCCAGTTCATCGAATACAAAGACAAATTATATGTGATTGAAGTTAACCCTCGTTCAAGCCGTACAGTTCCTTATATCAGCAAGGTTACGGCTGTGCCTGTAATAGAAATTGCAACCAGAGTAATGCTTGGCGAAAAACTTAAAGACCTTGGATATACATCCGGAATAGTTAAAGAATCTGAAACAATTGCTGTTAAAGTTCCTGTATTCTCAACTGAAAAGCTTCCAATGGCAGAAGTAAGTCTAGGTCCTGAAATGCGCTCAACCGGCGAGGTTCTGGGTGTTGGAAAGACCTTGGAAGAAGCCTTCTTTAAAGGTTTCGTGGGTGCAAAAATGAAACCCCTTGAAAAGGGTTCAGCGGTGCTTGCATCCATCAAAAAGAGCGATCAGGAAGAATTCATTGAGCTTGCTAAAAGACTTTATAAAATGGACTGTAAGTTATATGTAACGGAAGGCACAGGCAAAAGTCTTGCAGAGGCAGGAATAACTGATTTTACGGTGGTTAAGAAAATCGGTGAAGGTGTTCCAAACGTACTTGACATAATCAGAAGCGGTGTTATAGACCTGATTATAAATATCCCTGAAAAATCAAGGGATTATAATACAGACGGTTTTAGAATCAGAAGAACAGCCCTTGAAAGCTCCATCACATTGCTAACATCACTTGATACGGCAGGCGCAATGGTTTCTGTTATGGAATCAGGAGAAAGCAGCTTAGATGCAAAGATCACAAAGCTGGGTGATATAAAATGATTCACGAACATGCCACGGTTATAAAAAATGAAAGTATTGCACCTAATGTTTTTGACTTATCCATTCAAACAAGTGCAAAAGACTGTAAACCAGGGCAGTTTCTAAACCTCTATCCGGTTGACGGCGCAACCATATTGCCAAGACCAATTAGCATTTGCGATTTTAATGATGGTGTTTTAAGGCTGGTATATAGAGTTGTGGGAAAGGGTACGGCATATTTTTCTTCACTTAAAAAAGGTGATAAAATAAGAATACTTGCCCCTCTTGGGAATGGATTTTCCATTCCCCAAGAGCAAGGCGTTCACGTTGTTGTTGGAGGTGGTATAGGTACTCCTCCTTTGCTTTATTTAGCAAAACAGCTAAAAGGTCAAGTTCATGTGATGCTTGGATTTAGGTCAGACCCTATTCTTGTTGATGAATTTAAAAAAATAACACCTAATGTAACCGTTGCTACCCGTGACGGTTTAAGTGACTTTAATGGTGGCATAATAGAGCTGTTTAAACACCAAAATATAAATGCCGATTATTATTATTCCTGTGGTCCAGTACCTATGCTAAAAACCCTTGGCACACTTATAAATGAACAAGGCAGATATGCACAGCTTTCATTGGAATCTAACATGGCTTGTGGAATTGGTGCGTGTGTTGGATGTACTGTTAAAGTTCAAAAGCTAGGTGAAAATGATTGGGAATACTTAAAAACATGTAAGGACGGCCCTGTCTTTTCCTCAAAAGAGGTGGTTCTTGAATGAATTGTGAAGGTTTGAATATTAAAATTTCAGGAATGGAATTTAAGAACCCTGTTATGACAGCATCAGGTACTTTTGGCTCAGGTATTGAATACAGCCAGCTGGTGGATTTAAACCGGCTTGGTGCAGTTGTAACAAAAGGTGTTTCCCTAGAACCGTGGAAGGGTAATCCTTCTCCAAGAGTGGCTGAAACAAGCTCTGGTATGTTAAACAGCGTGGGACTTCAAAACCCCGGCGCAGAAGCGTTCATTAAAAAGGACATTCCTTTTTTAAGGAACTATGATACAAAGATAATTGTTAACCTATGCGGTCATTCGGTTGAGGAATATGTGGGAATTACGGAAAGGCTCTCCTGTGAGGACGTGGATATGTTTGAGCTGAATATCTCATGTCCCAATATTCCAAAGGGTGCAGGCGGAGGAATTGCATTTGGAACAAGCTGCCAAATGGCAGAAGAGCTTGTTGCCGCTTGCGTAAAGGTTTCAAAAAAGCCCATTATTGTAAAACTAAGCCCTAATGTAACTGATATTGGGGAAATTGCAAAAGCAGTAGAAGCAGCCGGGGCAGATGCCATTTCACTGATTAATACACTGCTAGGTATGAAAATTGATATTAAAGAACGCAAGGCATACTTTGCTAACAAAAAAGCAGGACTATCAGGCCCTGCTATAAAGCCAGTTGCACTTAGAATGGTTTATGAAGCTGCGCAGGCAGTCAATATTCCCGTAATAGGTCTTGGAGGGATTTCT
>CAZTAY010000108.1:0-9734 GCA_964611655.1 uncultured Eubacteriales bacterium | reverse complement strand
ACATTGACCTGCAGCGGCGGAATCTGACCAAAAACGGCAGCGGTAAAGAAAAGGAAAAAAGGAAGAAAAAAATATTTTTTGAACATGAATGAAAATGTATTTTGTCACAAAATACTTCGTTTGATAATTTTAGGCATTTGAAAAGATAGTTTACTTATTGTTAATAATAGAACAATTTGTAAGTGGTAGCTTCTGTAGTTGATATTTGATTATCAGTAAATTCTGTTTGTGTCTTATCCAGCATTTGGTATAGTTCTAAGGGATTGTTTCCTGCTTTTCTATACAATTTATAACCGTTGATGTTGTTTTGCCGTTCCCAAGTAAGTTTATTGTGTCCAACATCTGAACTGATGGAGAATTGTACTTCCTTGCTTTTAGGAGCATTGTTGGTGGGTCGTTTCACCACCACTTGTGAGACAGTACTTTTATTTTTATTAAAATCTTGAGCATATAACTGCAATGTTATTTCAGAGAGAGTGTCGGGCAGAGAGGTTAAATTATAATTTTGCGGAAAAGTTTCTTTTTCCCATTCTTTTATGACTACCGTAGAGTCACTTTGTAATCTGGATAAAGTATAACTTTTAATATCAGTACTATAACTTGGCGTGAAAAGAAGGTCGGTTTTATTTTTCACTTGACGAACCTGCATTTGCGGAGCCGTTGGGGGAATGGTGTCCGGTTTAATCACTTCTACCGCCGAACTATGGGCAGAATAATTAAAGTTTTTATCAATCGCCAATATTTTATAGTACATTTTTCCCGATAGATTATCTAAAGAAAGAGTATCTGTAAACATTGTATCCCGGATATTGTTTGTTGTAATATCAGCATAAGTTCCCTCTTTTCGATGACTGGCATAGAGTCTGTAACCCAATATATCCCTATCTTTATTTTTTGCCCAAGTTAATGTAACCACGCCTAACGTATCAACTTTTGCGGATAATGCGGTAGGAATTGTCGGAGGAATATCGTCTGGATAGTGAAAATAAAAAGGCACCGAAATATTGTGTTGATCTTGCACTTGTCCCACAGTGGTGATACGAAAAAATCCCGACATGGTAACGGTTTTGTCAGTATGCTGCATTTTCTTTATTCCGAGTAACCCTGGATGTACTGGTTTAAAAGTACTGTCTATATATTCAGAAAATTCAATCATGAATCCTTTCACTTGTTTGGATTGTAAAGGTTCGTTGGTATGCCAATAAAGTATTGCTTCCATTTTTTTTGACAACACAATAGAATCTATAACAACAAAAGGAGTAAATGTTTCTATACCTTTACCTTGCAGTACGTCGGAGGGCGGCGAAACAACTCCAAACGGACTTACACCCGACAGTCTGTAATAGTAAGTAGTGGTATTATCTTTCAGTGAGTCTTGAAAAGAGGAGAGTGTTGATTCTGAGTTGGTGGTATTACTACTGACAATTAAATCCTTATTTACTTTTGTCCAAGTTTTGTTGTCAATACTTTTTTCGATACTGTAACCGGAAAATAAGCCTTTATCTAATAAAGTATTCCACGTTAGTAAAACTTTTTTGTCTCCGAACTCTATATTAAATTCATTAGGTTTGGGAAGTTTTGAAGTATCTTGAGTAACAATAAACATTGATAAAGTATCTTGATTTGGATAAGAAATTAATGAGTAAAGATAACGTTCATTGGCTTGAATATTGATGTCTTCGGCATAAAGTCCGGCACTTTTCGCAATATCTGGACTTAAATCACAGGTAAAAAGAGAAAGTCCGAACATCAATTCTTGCTGACGTTTTGCAGCCAGAATGGCTTGTGGAGTGAGTACAGGCGCGGACGGTTCATAGATGAGATCAAATAATAGACTTGCCCGTTCCTCTTTGTTAATAAAATCGGCAAACCTTTCTTTGGTGTAGGGTTTAATCAGGGTATCTCCAATAATTATTGTTTTACGTTCCGCTACAGGTAATACTTTCCCGTTCCGTACCATTGTCTTCCTGATTAATCGGTAACCGTTACTAATTCCATTTTGGAAAGTAGTTCGATTTTTTGGTACCCATCTGAATGAGATTTTATCGCCATGATTAAAATAGATAAACGCAGTATGATTATTTTCTACTTGTGCTGTTGTTGAGTAAAATAACATCAATAAAAAGGTCATACAAAAAATAAACTTCATCATAATAATTTGATAGTTGAAAATTGGGTTTTTGTAAATTGTATTTCGTTTATTATTTTTCTTTGATACATCGCACTTGTAAATATGTTTTTTTAGGATGTAATTGTGCCGGAATGATATTTCCTTGAGAAAACATTGTCAATGCAACTCCTTGCTCTCCTTGACTGGATTGGCTCCAATAAAAAGCCCCATGATTCACATAATCAAAGGTATTGTCGGGTTTCATATAACCTTCAAGCCGTGCCTTCCAAATCTCTTGATACTTTTCAAGAAGTTCAAGATTGCTTAAAGATGCTATCCCCAATCCTCCTAAAGATTTATCTAATATCACAAAATCTTTTTCTACAGGAATGCGCCATGGATAAGGACAAAGTACGGCTTTTTTTTCCATAGCAAAATCCCAGTTAAACATATTTTCACCGTTCGGAAATTTCACGACCTCACTCCACACTTGATTGCCAAGAACCACAGTGTCTGTGAGTGCCATAACTCCCCAACTCGCATAAAGTGTCATAGGTTGTTGAATTGAAGTGTTGTTGAAATTCCATTTTTTTATTTTTTCTTTATCTGCATGCCAACCTAAGAAGACATATCCTTGTTTTTCCGGAGGTTCCTGATACGGAATAAGACTGTCTTTTTCAATTTCAATTGCAAAAAACAGTTGTTCGTCTGTCAGAAAATCTACTTTATACATCACAATAAAGTCCCACTTAGCATAAAGGATAAGGTTTGAGTTGACAGTATCTTTCTCAAAATTCCAAGGAGTTGAAAAATCGGCATTTCTGTACCAGCCTCCAAAGCGATAACCAGGATATTCCAAAGGTGGGGGAGGGGTGAGTAAAGTATCAGGATTCACCACCAAAGAATCTAATGTTACAGGACAGTTTGTTTCATAATGAACAGTATAAGTGATCACCGGTGGAATTACCGGAGGTTCCTCTTTACAAGAGAAAAACAACAGGAGTGAAAAAAAAGAGAATAAATACTTCATTGTAATATAATTATTAGAGTTCAATTGTTAACTTCTATATTATCGAAAGACGGTATTACCATTTACATTTAAAAAGTAAAATAGTAACCTAAAGTTGCCGTAAGTTCATAAAAAGCGGGTTGTTGTTCATTCGAACGCAATCTGTTGAGCAAAGAAATGGTTGATTGAATACGATGTTTCATGGCTTGTTTAAAAATGGTTCTGTTAAGAAACTTTGGAGAATAACTTAAGTTTAAACTACTGTTGAGAATGGGTACACTTTTGGTGTTCTCTACAATATTCTGACTGTAGTTAATATTGAGACTCCCGGAAAGTTGATCTTCAAAATAAGATTGTTGAAATCCAATGGTAGGACCTACAAAATAAGAGGTAAGGTTGTCAACCGTACTTTGATTGTATTGCACTCCTGCGGATAGTGTCGCTTTAATCGTACTTAGAGACAATCCGTAATTTAGTCCACCGTTTAAAAAAGTAGATTGATCCTTGGCAATACTGTCAGAAGAAGAGCGATTATTACTTATTTGAAAGCCAAAGTTCCCATTAATTGTAGATTGTCTCTCATTTTTTCCAAAACTATAACCGCTGCTCACTGTTATATTTTGATTGATTTGATAGAAATTTAGTGTATCTAAACCGTCTGTAAAGGTTGGATCAATAACAGGGCGTGTAGTAGTATAGGAGGTAAAGTTAGAATATGAAGCAGAAAAATTCCACTTTTCTGTGATTTGCCAACTTAGTGAGGGTGAGTAAACCAGTCTAAGAGCATCAGAGTTTCTGCTCCCATCTAAATTGTTATATTCAATACCGACACTACCCGATAATTGTACCTTATTTTTCAATAATCTTAATGAAGGTTGTAATGTGAAACTTTCAATATCTTCAACAAAGTAGTATCCTCCCAAGGTTTTGTAATTCGGAGATACCCGTTTATAAGCAAACTGTAAACCCCAATATTTAGAATCATAACCTGTACTAGCTGAAATTGCATCAAAACTGCGCGTGCTGGGTCCTGAGGGTAAAAGTTTTCCCAAGAAGTTTTTACTTTCCGGCAAGTTGACTAAACTGTCAGAACCTCCCATATTTTCGGGTTTATAAGTAATATTACCATTTAAAATGGAGAAATTATACTCTACTTCTATAAAAAAACTCTTAAAAAAGGTCTTTTTACCTTTCACACCTATCGCCCAATTCTCCGATGGTGTTAATAATGATTGGGTTGGTATAAAAGACAGTGATTTGACATTATCTTTGGCGGAGAAAAAGTTGGTGGATACTGAAAATGTCTCTCCTTTATACCCTAATTTCAGTCCGTAACCCATTCGTTGGTAGGCCATCGCATCTAAGTTGTTAGATACGGAATCATATTGAACAGCTTTTAGAAATCGCCCGTAAACAGCCGCAATTTCCCATTTGTCTGGAGTAAGTTCAACACCTACTCCGTCGAAACGATGTCCGGCAAGGGTAAATTCCGAAAAATTCATATTTACAGCACCGACGTGAAGTTGTATCCATTTATACTTTGGGGCTAATTTAAAATTATTGAACGGTTGGGTATAACTTTTGGAAACATTGCTGTAAGAAAATGAAAAAGGAAGAGGGAATCCAAATAAATTAACCGTAAGATTACCGGTAAGAAAAAAGTTATACGGATCTCTACGATTCGTCGGATTAGAACCTGTATAAAATTGATTGTTGAGAGACAAGCCGCCATTAAACTTAATGCCTTTTTTAAATGAAAGTTCGTCTAAGTTTTGACCATAGGATATAAAACATAAACTCAACAACAACACAACACTCCAATATTTAAAGTGAAAAAATATAACCATAGTTTGGGCTTGAAATAAATCTTACAACAGTACTCTTCAAAAATATGATGCTTTACCGGATAAAATACGGAATTTGGACACTATAAGTTGAATTTGGACTTGTTGTTCCGGGTAGTGTATAGTTAAGTTGTACGGTATAGTTGTCTTGCGTAATGTCTGGTAATCCCGGGCCTTGTAAAATTGCCAACATATTGTCAGGAATTTCTTTATTACTGTAATCATTGGCAATACGGGTTCTGTATTGATGAAAATCTTTTTGGACAAAATGGGGTACATAGTAAGCAATGCGGACTGTTCCTTGTTTGTTTTCAATTGTTCCGCGACTAATATCACCTGAATTTAAAATTACGGATTGATTATTGAGATTTCCGACATAAACCGACTTTTTCAATGGCCGTTTATTAATACGTTCAACATTGCTCGTAAAACTATTGAGATCAGATTCACTTAGAGAATTATACATTGCCACACCCGCAGTTTCGGTGAGCCACTTTGAATTATTTACGCCTTGTGCTGTCACTAAACTTGGCTGATCAACATTCATTCCAACGGCTTCAATAGCATCAAAAATTTCATCGGTTTGATAATCTAAAGCCAATAAACTCGACTTTGTATCACTATGTCTGTTGTACATTACTATAGGCTCGGGCAATGCT
Source organism: uncultured Eubacteriales bacterium (assembly GCA_964611655.1). Lineage (GTDB taxonomy): Bacteria > Bacillota > Clostridia > Lachnospirales > CAZTAY01 > CAZTAY01. The sequence continues at coordinate 4,112 of CAZTAY010000108.1, read as the reverse complement.
TTGCATTTAGCAGCAAAAGTTTCATACTTGCTTGCTCTGAAAGGAAGTGAGTATAACATCGTTTCTGCATTTCCTGCAACGGTTTGGGTCAAAGAATTTTGTCGAACCGTCATATCATCGCTTCCTACCGCAACTTCCGTTCTTTGTACGTTACTACTTTGATTTTCTACTATTTGTGATCTTAAAATTTGCATTTCATATACTCCACCCAATTCCAAATCTTGGGGTACATTGATGGAAATATACTCTCTTCCCGCATTATAGTTTACTGTCGTTTCTATTGATTTTTTTGCCGATTTATAGCGAACTGTCGTTTTATATTTTACTCCGCCTTCTTCTGCTGCAAACAAGTAATCTAAATCCCTGTTTAATTTTATGTATGCCGTTTGAGACTCATTGCGATAAAAGTTAAATTGATTTTTTACAGGATAGCAGTACTCAATACACTCTTCGGGAATGTTATTGGGTCTTTCTCCGGTAGTAAAACTAAATGATTTACGTTCAGTAACGTTTTGTCCGTTATCTTCTTTCATAATCACCCATTGATTATTCTTCCACTCTTCAACACTGACTTGTGCTGTTAATGTTATTTTTTCTTTACCCGGTAATAGTTTTTTTGTGCTGAAAGAACTGACATCTTTTTCTGTATTTAAATGAAAATCACCCTCTATTTTTCCCGATTTTTCTCCAATGAGTGTAACCTCATCTAACTTTACTCTGTATTTCTGCTTTGTGAATGCACCTTCTACCTCAAACTCTTCCTCGATGGCTGTATTGAAAGCAATTTGCGGCATAGCAAATACACTCACATTATTTTCCGCTTCTTCAGGTTTCATATCTCCAATAAAAGTTAAATCTCCCAACGGATTTCCCATAGCCACCATTTCACAGGGTTCTCCTATTTTAAATTTTAAATTCGCAGTACCCTTTACCAATCCCCCCAAAATGGAATACTTTGCTCCTATATTTCCTTCTAAATAGGAAGGATTGGGAAGTTTTGCTTCTAAGAGTGCGGCAGCACCCAAATTTAGAATATCAAATTTGGCACTTCTGAATTTCACCCCTAAAGCTCCCTGTAAATAAGCATACGCCTGCCCCTGTGCATACCAACCATTCATACCCACCAATGCTCCGGTGTTACTACACCCAACGTTTTTATACTCTTTTAACAATACGTCAAAGCCGGCGCCAATGTGCATGGATGCATAAACAGGAGTGAAATCAAAGTCAAATCCTGCTCCGACAAATCCTCCAAATGCCAATCCTGCTCCTTTATTAAACAGTGGATCTGTTGGAGACACTCTATTGACTTTGTTGAGAATTTCCCGAACATTTGATGGGACATCCGGCAGCGGTTCTAATTCGTTTCCTGTCATAAAGTAACTTTTTACTTTTGCCAACTTGAGTACTTCTAACTGTATGGGTTGTGAAGGGCGACCTACGTAAAAATACCACTTGTTTGGAGAACTGAAAATTTGTGCTTCTCCGCCTCCCCAGATGGCTGGTTTTAGATTGACACTTGCCCTTAAAGAGGCCGAAAAGGTATGTGTAGGTACATTATAACTGCTAGCAAAATCTACCGAAATAGGACTTTGGTTATTTTCTGATTTCTCTTTTGCAAAATTTTCTTCTATACGTTTATGCTTCTCTGCCATTTCTAATTCTTTACTGATAGCTAATTTTTGACCGAGTTGTGGGAAAAATGCTCCGGAGCCTTTTAGAGAAACATAGTTTAATCCTAAGTTGTGATTAAACACCATTTCTAATTCTGCCCCTACTTTCAGTACACTTTCTGTTACAGCCACCAATTTTACTCCCGCTTTAAAACCTAAACCTATCTCTTTGTTAGGCTCATATCTAAATTTTGCAGGCTTAAATTCCATTTTAGTGTAAAGTCCTCCGGCCAGTTGAGTAAGGATAATACCTGTTCCCACAGGAATCTTCACAGGTGCGGCAATGTGAGCGTACCAATAATTATAATCATTCACTTTTCCGAATTGACATTCCGCCTCTATTGGTTCTGCGCCCAGAAAAGCATTATCTAAACTTAATTTAATGCTTCCGCCTACTCCTTTTCCAAAAATTTGGTCATTCTGATAAATTGCTAATGAACCGAAAAATTTAAAGCAACTGTAGTCGGCATCTATTATCATACTTTTGAGTTCCAATCCATCAAACTTCCATTGTCCATCTTTCTTGGCTTTAATGGAAAATCCGCTTCCCGCACTAATTCCTTTTTCTCCGCTTCCCATTACCGACACTTTGGCTTGAATATTTAATTTTGCTTCACGATCTGAAAATTCGAATCCTAAATTTTCTAAATAAATCGGCAAGGATGCCAGTTGTAATCCTTTGTCGTTGGTATCTAAATTAAATTTACCGCCCTGTAGATAAGGAGATTTTGAACTTATCTGCAGTTGTTCAAACCGCAAGTTTTTAATGCCAACCAAATTACTTTTATCAATAACATCAATATAACCATTCAAATTAGCATTAGCAACAAATGTTTTGTTGTCTATTGTAATATCAAACCGCGAATCTTTGGTGAGTTTTAAGTTGAGCATATCCATCATCTTAAAAGAAATTGTATCATTTAACCGGACTTCAAAGGAGGGGGTTACCTGGTGATTTTTCATCGCAAATAATGCGGCGTAATCAAGAGGTTTATTATCTAATACCTCAAACTGCATTTTTCCGGTAAAACCACCTCCCGCCAATTCATTATTTTTCAGACGAAGTTCTACTTTGTCTATCGAAAACTGCCATGCCGGCATACCCATCATCGGGGTATTTAATGTTCCAAATAAATTGCCTGTAAATCCGTCATCATCAATCACCACATGTTCTCCACCGATTTCCAACGGTTTGTCAGCATTAGGGCTATAGGTGGGAGGAAACTTTACAGAGATTTTTTTGGCATAAATTCCCTGCCAGATCAAGTCGTTGACCGGCAATGTTGCCCCTTCCGGATTAGCATGGTCTGACATGTCAAAACTGATGCCGGATAGTGTAAAAATAAAATCGGTAAGACCTTTAATTTGAAACGGCGAAAAATCTAAAGAGAACATGATGTCATGTAGATTTTGTGCATATAATGTTGTTCTGCATTCAATGGGTTTGCTTGATTTGTCTGCAGCCAAAAAAACAGAAGAATCCAAACGGACAATCACATCTAAACTTACGGCCTTAAAGCCGTTACAGTCCCACTCTACAAAACTGTTACTCTCTTTTTTTATCACCAATGTAACTGACGAATTTAAACGTATTTGGTGGTCTGAGATTAATTGTAATCTTGCGTTAGCAAAGTCAATCTCTGTAGAAGATTTGAATTTCAAGCCTTTGGTGGCAAAATACAAACTCTCTTGCATAAACGGAAGTCTGAATTTTGTAAAAATCTGAATGTTTTCTAAAGAAACATTATTTTCTGCCGAAGCAAATCCTAAAGTAATACTGTTATTTAAAAATGTACGTTTAACTCCTACTGGCAAGTTTGTTTCAAAGTTTACATCATCGGTACTGCTGACCGTACTGTTTTCAATGGATGCTACCTTTTCATCAATATCGGTTATCGTGATCTGTTGTGCTGATATTGTTGTGAAAAATGAAATGAAAAAAATCGTAAATAATGAGATTCTCATAAAATAATTAGGATTATTGAATTAAAATTGTGATAACTGCATTTTTGTAAGTTCCGTTCTAAAGCCATTCTAACCATATAGCCAAATTTGATTTTTTCTCATGCTGCTTTCCTTAATCGGTACATATTCTGTCGAGCAGGAGAAATCTTTCCACCTTCATAAAAATCACAGTCTGGCGGAATATGTATAGGAATGTTGAGCGGTATTTAATTTCGCTGAATTCGTAAGTAAACTCGGGTGCAATATTGCTCTACAACATCACCAAATTGCAAATTTGGCATTATATTTACACAGTTTTCCATACTTTAAAAATTTTAACAGTTTGCAATGGCTCTTCCATATTTGTATAATCTTTTGCACTCGAATAAACTATATTCATGTGGATACTCAATAAATTTTGCTCGAACCGGATTATTGTGAATATAATCCAGTTTTTGTGTAATAAAATCATTGGAGTAAATAATTTCTGCATGA
>CAZTAY010000107.1:2198-9861 GCA_964611655.1 uncultured Eubacteriales bacterium | reverse complement strand
AATGCAGGGATGTTACCAATGAACGGTCCAACCCCATTTAACGCTTTCTGTGTTTCTTCTTTTGTATGGTACTCTGCCATTTTCATAATATTTTCTTTTTCGCCTTCACAATAGTCGGTTTGCAGTTTTTGTAAACCGCTGATATCCTCAAGACAAAGCTCTTCACAACGTTTTATATGCCGTGAGTCCAGTTCACGATATTTGTAGTAAAACTCAATCATACCAATAATGGCAAAATGTCGGTCTACTTGATTTTTTGCTGTGCGATACTGCGCCAAAAGTTCACGCTCTCTACTCTCGTCAAAAACCAATTCCTTTTTGAGCGTTGCTGGATTGGATTGTGCCTCAGCCGCTGGCATCACCCCCGACTTGCGCATTTGTGCCAATTCCACTTTGACCTGCTCGTGCGCTTTGCAAAGCATTTCATGAACAAGCTTTTTAAGCTTGAAGCAATCAATAAGCCGCGGAACTTTCATGGTCTTATCTATGATTGAGGTATTTGCATAAACACTCACGTCCTGAGGCAAAAGTTTTTTCTTATCCGCTGCGCTAAGCACGTCGTTTACAATAAAGCTATCTGTACCAAATTTGTCCAAAATAAGTTGCTTGAGAGCGGTTTCAAAAAGATTCGGATATTTTTTGATATACCCCAAATTTTCAAACTCAAACGATTTCGCCATCCGCATCATATCTTGGGCTTCCAGTGGAATACCAAGCGAAACCTTTCCGAGCAAAAACAAGTTATCAGAAAACTTAAACTCATACTCTTTATCAATCGATGCCATTAACATCCCCAGGAGATCACCACGCTGATGGTAGAGACTTGTTAATATGAGGGCATTCCCCGAGTAGAATTGGAAAGAATTGTTTTGATGCACATCGCGCAGCTTTATAATTACTTGATACGCTTTTTCAAAGTTGCCACAGAGCAGTTGCCGCTCCAATCCATAATACAGAACAAACACATATCCAATATCAATGTTAGGGTTATATGGGTTTTGCAAAAAGGTCAGATATGTACCTCGTTGCGCCGGTGACATCTGCGAGTAGCTTGGATAGTATGGCAGCTTTTCTGCATCTTGAGCATGTGGTGGAAAGGCAACCGGTAAAGATAAGCGAATAGCACTTGGCTCTTCACTTCCCGATACTGATATGGTAAAACGGATGCCATCCACCACATAAGATTCTTTTGTTTCTTGCGGAGAATAATTTCTGTTTGATCCATCTGCAAACCAAAGCAAATCGGCAATATCCGGGTGCGGCGTAAGTTGTGGTAGAGGTGCAGCAACTTTGTTTTGGCCCATTTGAGCAAGTATGGCTTGCGGCTTTTTACCAAAGATTTTATTAAGTATTCCCATAATAATTCTCCCCTCTACACTACTGATTAAGCGTAATGTTGCCGGATTCACTTTGCTGGGCACTTCCGTTTTTGATTAGGCGGTCAATGCCGCTTTTCATAGCATGTTCCACATAAGATCCAATACGGCTATATCCAAGAATCTTTGCAGTTTCTCGCATCAAATCGGCATGGGGCAGTCCATATTGTTGTATAAGCACCGCCTTTATAGCATTGTCGATTTCTGCCATTGGAAGCTCTTTCACATCGCGTTTTGCTTCATCGGTTTCTGCTATGCGAAATCCCTGGTATTCTTGTGGGGGGCTTTCATAATAAACATAAGACGTTTCTTCTTTTACACGAGAAAATCCCAATGAGCGTGCCGCTACCATTATCTTGGCACTAACACGAGATCCTGCGCGCGAAATCCCGAACGCTGACAATACCCTGCGCACCAATAGGCTTTCAGCAATAGGTGCTTCGGTTTGCAATACAGCTAAGCAATGCTGCCGAATTAGAGCATCACTAACTGTGAGGAATAAATCTGCATTCATAGGGGTGTATGGCAATTGTGTGACTGCGTAGTATTTTGGTGTTTCTGCGCTCACGATTTGTCGGGCAATAGTATTCACAGTAAACACAGGATTGTTAACTGCGCTCTCAATCTTAGGGTTGCACGTTTCGCTAATCTGTTGTTGTGGTGCTGATGGAGGTGTTTCGTCTATATTATCATCGTTTTCCAAGGCCAAAATAATGCGAGAAATCTCCCGTTCGCTATCTTCCCACCAATCAATGGCGTACACGCGCAAGACACGCCATCCCAAACCACTTAGAACAGAGCTACTTGACACTTCGCGGTCATAAACGGTTTGTGCTTGGTGGTAAGAATCGCCATCCAACAAAATACCTAAAGCATATTTGTTACTATCCCTCGATGCCCGCACGCCCACATCCACACGGAAATGGCTAAATCCTACCGAAGTATCCGCGTGATAGCCTTTTTCTATAAGTTTTGCGGCAATGCTGGCGGCTATTCCGTCTCGGCTCAATTTTCCGACGCTTTGTGCTGAGCCGGAACTTTTTTGCGCATACTCCAAAAATGCTTTTAGACTCCGGACACCAGCGGCGCTGGTTCTGTTCATATCAATTTGATCGGGTTTTAATGCCGAGAAAATCATCATTTCTTCTCTTGCGCGCGTAATGGCAACGTTAAGCCGCCGCCAGCCACCTTCACGATTAAGTGGTCCAAAGTTCATGGTAACTGCGCCGTTTTGGTCGGGGCCATAGCAAACGGAAAATAAAATAACATCCCGCTCATCGCCCTGCACATTTTCAAGGTTTTTTACAAATAACGGTTCTTCACATTCATTTGCTAACGCATCCAAGTCGGGCCTGCGCACGAACAAATCATTCAGCAGATCTTCAACCAAGGATTGTTGCACCACGCTAAAGGTAACAACACCGATAGACTGCTTGCTTGTCTCAAGGCGGTGCTCAATCTCTTTCACAATCGCACTTGCTTCAGCTGCATTTTGCCGGGTTTTTCCACGGTCATAGCAGCCTTCAACAGGCACCCACTTAACCATTGAACACATCGCATCCGGTGATGGGAACGTATATAAATCATTACCATAAAACTCTCGATTGCTAAAGGAAATTAGGCTTTCATGTCGGCTGCGGTAATGCCACTTTAAATGAGTCTCAGGCATGGAAAGAGCCAAGCAATCATCTAAGATGCTTTCTAAATCTTCTAACTCTTGGTGCTCCTCCTCAATAATATTGGTGGCAAAGAAAGATGTTGGTGGCATCTGTTTAGGGTCTCCGACGATGACTGCTTCTTTTGCTCGTGCGATTACGCCGACAGCTTCGCAGGTAGGCATTTGGGATGCCTCGTCAAAAATCACAATGTCAAAGGGAGGGCGTTTCGGGTCAATATACTGCGCTACCGATATGGGACTCATAAGCATACAAGGGCATAGTCGAGGCAACAGCGTGGGAAGCTGCTCCAACAGCTTGCGAATGGCAATGCCGCGCCCTCCGTTTCGGATGGCACGTTGTAATATACCCACTTCACTGTTTTGTGAGGCTAAAATTTGGAGGTTTGGCAGCTTTGACGATAGGCGCATGAGGATTTCACGCTGTGCCTGTTTTCTCAGTTCTTCGTCTAATCGCTTGAAGGAGGCAACTTTTTCATTGAAAAGTGTGCCGTTAAAACGACTATTGTTTTCATCTTCACCGAATATCGTCTCTGCCATAGCTTGATACAGTCCACGATAATAGGCATCTTTAGCAGCATTTAATGCAAGCCCATCTACAAGTGCGGTTACAAGAGGTGAAAGCCCATTTGTCATCGCCTTTTGCACGGTGAAATTCCAAACGCAGTAATCTCGCAATGTGGAAAGACTGCTTTGCCATTTTGCAAGCGCAGCAAAAATACTTTCAAGTGTGTTGAGGTTTTTGAATGCGGTTATCGGCTTGAGCGCCGCTTCAACTAAGCTGTACTTTTCTTTGCATTGATTGCAAGCTGTTAAGTAGGCTTTAGCGTTTTCGGTCGCCGCTTCCGGTGAGTTTTGAAGTGCCGATGGCAATGCGGAAATCATTTTGGCGCGTTCGCCAATGAGTTTTTCTCTTTGCTCTAAAATTTTAAGGCAATCCACAATTTTTTGCTTGTCGAGTTTTCCTTGTGTGTAACAGGTCGCGATGTGTTTTTTCACAGCACCATGGAGCTTTAAACGTGGGAAAAACCAAGTATTTTCACCGACACGCCAAAGCTGTGTGAGCTCCACAAGCGGAAGATCAAATACAGCAGTTGTATAAGCTGTTTGCATTGAGGATTCGAGATCTTTTTGTTGCTTTAATGCATCGTCAATAGTTATAAGCGTTGTTGCAAGCTGATACAGCATTTGAAGTTGTGGCACAGAACCATCAAATTCAACACTTTGCTGTTCTCCCAGTGCTTTTGCACACACTTCTAAATGGTGCAGAGATGCAGAGAACTCGGTAATTGCAACATCGGCATCAGCTCGACTTTGCTGTGAATAATCTACAAGCCCAACTCCGAAAAGCGGATGGTCGTGCGGATGCCCAATTATACGTGCCGCCGACATCAGCTCATCTACGATCAATTCATTCTCACGGATTTGATTTTGTGTTATCTGCTTTATGTCCACTGTATGAAACCTTACCATATCAGGTGTGGCTGCATAATGCTCATAGGAGGAAATAGCCTCATAAAGCGATACGCCAAAAGGATATTCTTTATGTAAGGCCATCTTGTGTGCATCAAGCTCACTTTGCAGGGGTGCTATGGTATTTGCTGTTTGTTCATATTCGGATTGCAAAACGGTTCCTGCTAATTTTAATACAGCTTCGAGCTGGTCAAGTACCGCCTTTTTGTTTGCCTTGTTGCTGTGCAATTCCAAGCAAAATGGGCCGATTCCGATTTGGTCTAACCGCTTCTTAACAACCGAAAGTGCCGCCATTTTTTGCGCGACAAACAGAACGGTTTTGCCCTGCGCCAAGGAATTTGCAACCATCGATGTGATGGTTTGACTTTTCCCAGTTCCCGGCGGGCCGTGGAGAACAAAGCTTTTTCCTTTTGCGGCGGCATCTATGGCTCTAAGCTGTGAAGAGTCGGCCGAGATAGGGAGCAGTATTTCACTTTCGTACAGCTCTCCGGCAATTGGGTCGGGCGTAAAGCTCAGTTGCGATTTTTCTAAACTGCTTACAATCTTATTACGCTTTAAATCCCCGGTGCGATTGCGCAAATCATTCCACATGACAAACTGTGCAAATGAGAAATTGCCCAGAAAGGCACTTTCAACCACATCCCACCGGCGCTTGTGCATAATTCCTTGCCGCGCGATAGTGAGCACTTTGGTCATATCAAGACCATGTTCATCTTGTGGTAGCGGGTCAAGTCCTTGTATTTCTGTATTGTAATTTTGCCTCAGCATTTCTAAAAGCGTAATATTGAGTTGTGCTTCATCGTCACGCCTACGGATAACATATCCGACACGGGCAGATTTTCTTATAATATCAACCGGGATTAGAACAATTGGTGCGTAATAAGCTCGGGAGCTTGTTTCGGTCTCATACCATTTGAGTGCACCCAATGCAAGATAGAGAGTGTTTGCACCATTCTCTTCCATATCCACTCTGGACTTTCTATAAAGCTGGGTAATGCTTTTTTGTAGTTCGCCCTGTGTGTAGGGGATTCGTATATCACCGCCCTCAAAATCAAGCTGAAGTGCTTGCTCATACGCACCGAGTCTGGTCGCTAACTCAAAAAGATTATCGCTATCAATATCAATTTTCCAAGTATCACTTTTTGGCAGAAGTCTAAAATCCTGCTTGTCAAATAACGCGTCTTCCAACTGATTGAGGCGATATGTAAGAACCGGCAACATATTTCGCGTTAGCCGCAGGTTGATGAGTGCGTTTCGCTTGGTTAAATCTAATAGCTTGCGCTGCCAAACGTCAAATTTTGTGATCTCTTGCTCTCCGCGAGACACACTGACATCGACAACACTCACATCTCCCGGGCGCATGGTCAACTCATCCTTGCTCCGCTCTTCGTGTATGATCTTATAGCCACTCTCTTGTAGCTCACGCCGAGGTAGCGGTAAAATCCCCATAGCACGAGCACGTTTAATATCCACAACCATTTCAAATGGTTTCGCAATCAAATTTTTTTCAGCAGTTTGCTGTGCCTTCTCAAAATCCACTTGTTGCCCGGCACATATCGACGTCATTTCTACTAAGCAAATATCACTAATCCCAGAGGCTGTTCGTTTTGTCAAGAGCGCTAAATCATCCCCGACTATTTCGGGAAAACATTGCTCTGTAAGCCAAACCCCTGCGAAGGCATGTCCTTGTTCTATGATTAAAACAGGGTGCAACCCAGCCGCCTCAAGGCAAGCTATAAAAAGCAAGGATAAATCCAAGCAATTACCTAAATGTTCACGCAAAATAACATCAGCTGTGCGAACGCGCTGACCGTTTTTCTCAAACCCTGCCGGAGCGGTGGCATAGGTAATATTGCACTCTTGCAACGCACCGTAGATGGCTGCGGCTTGAGTGCGGATCCTATTGGGATCTTCGCTTTGGTAACCATCCAGCGAAGGGCTGCCTGTCCACCCTCCAAGCAGCTTTGATGCACTTAGTAATATCTTTGGAATATCTGGATGATTGGGCTGAGAGAAACAGCTAAGCAGTTCCGGCATAAACCAAAACCCAAAGCATTCATCAAATGCCAATAGATTCACTTTCTCTTCAAATCTGCAGAGTTCTTTGTCTCCGTCTTTTAATATCACTGTAACGCTTCCTACAATGCGTTCAGTCAATGTGGCTAAATAATCTCCGTCAACTTTTATAGGAATATTGCGAATAACCTTTTCATCATCAGCAGACAGCGAAATGCTAATCTGCCCAGATTGCGTTGCAAAGGTAGGCGAAAAATAACAGGTGACATCAATTTGGTCATAGTCACGCTCCGTTTGATTGGATATGCGTATTTCAGAAATAAGAGGGATGTTGTTTTGTTGCAATGAATAATTGACGGCAGGTATGCATTTCACATCTATTGTGAAAAAAGAGCTTCCAATATCGAAGTTAGTTTCCATTACATTTCCTCCCCATCTTTAGATTCGAGAACTACATCCATTACATCGCCAATATTGCAATTTAAGGCTCTGCAAATCTTTATTAGTATATCAAGACTGACCATTTCGCCTCGTGATAGTTTTGCTATTGAGGATGGACTAATCTGTGCCGCCATCTGTAAATCTTTCTTTTTCATATCACGATCAATCAATAGTTTCCAGAGTTTTTTATAGCTTATAGGCATATGGCAAGCACCTCATTCTTTATATTCTTCCATTATACGACAGAAACTGTCCGTTTGCAACATAGATATATTAGTATGTGTAATATTTATAGCTAATCAAACACAATTTTACTAACTATAGTTATAAGCAATGAACTCGGTTATACTTCAATATCACCTTGTAATCGATATCCATTTTGATTTTCTCAAATAGTTCAGAAACACATCAAAAAGCCCTGAAAACCTAAGTTTTCAGGGCAAAATGTGGTGGAGACGGTCGGGATCGAACCGATGACCTCCTGAATGCCATTCAGGCGCTCTCCCAGCTGAGCTACGCCCCCACATCTATAAGAAGGACTTTCGTCCAACTTTGCGAATATTCAATTTTTCATGCTTGCGATATCAAGTTGCCGTTTTCGGGTGAGTGTCTTTATCAGTGTCAAGAGACCTCCTGAATGCCATTCAGGCGCTCTCCCAGCTGAGCTACGCCCCCACATCTA
>CAZTAY010000107.1:0-2098 GCA_964611655.1 uncultured Eubacteriales bacterium | reverse complement strand
GCGATATCAAGTTGCCGTTTTCGGGTGAGTGTCTTTATCAGTGTCAAGAGACCTCTTGAATGCCATTCAAGCGCTCTCCCAGCTGAGCTATACCCCCACATGGTGTTATTTAGTTGATTTTTGACTGCCATTCGGGTGATACCCCGCACGTGCTATACCCACAAAAAACTGGTGGCCGTGTAACCGATTAAGGTGCGCTCCCAGCTGAGCTACGCCCCCACATCTATAAGAAGACATCTCAAAACGCTAGGCGTCGAGCCGTTATAGCCGTTTAATAAATCAATTGCAAGGTTTCTTCAACTTGAGTCCTTGAAACTATAATACAGATTATAACACTTGTACAAACTTATGTCAATTACAAAATTCAAGCCTCCTAGTATAATGTATTTACGGTGTTTTAACAAGGAAACCGAATAAAAAACTTCTTATCCTGCATAAGATGTGATGCAATATAGTAAGAAATCTAACAGTAATAAATCTTATCACGATGTAAAGATGGGGGCAGCCTTTTATCGTTATCAATGGGGCTATGTGGATTGACAAGACGACTGTATGCTACGACGGGTACATGGTCACAGATGATAAATGGAATGAATTATTTTGGGGCTTCTGATATGTTGCGATTTGCGATTTCTTGATGAATTTTTTGCGCCACATATGAAAAATTCAGTGGTGATATAGAACAACAAAAATTCCGATTTTTAAATGATAGGTCATAGCTCATAGCGAGTTTACCATATTTTGCTGCTGTTTTAAATGGATTTTACTATTTTTCATTGTGTGTTTGCCTCCTTTGTAAAATGAATAGACTACCCGTCGAGGAGTAGCCTTAAAGTTCATTTTATGCTCATAAAGCAAGTATTTCTCCGGCTATTCCTTGTTTGTGCTAATTTTGTACTACAAAATTAGCACAAACATTAGGCGATAAGTCTTTACGATTATGAAAATCGTTCTCAATAACTCCAAGTCCTTAGACAGCGCAAGATCACTGCCTCCTTTCAGCAACTGCTTTAAACCTAAAACCTATGTTAAAGTGTCTGGGGTAGGCCCTCGGGCGCTTTATTTTTTCTAATTAATTGTCATTTCTCCACCCCACAATTATTTTTAGGGGTTTGTCAACAGCTTCAACTTGGCCAAAAGGCGGGTGCACAGTGTTGTAACCCGAGAATCACTTTGCCATGTGTTAATTCATATAGCAAATCCCTTTAAATTAACAATAAACGATGTTAAAATAAGTCAAAGAGGTGGAAGTCAAATGACCAATATCAAACGAAAAAAGAGAATTGTTAATAGTAGCGAAACAACGTGGGGAAAAAGAAGTGAACATAGCCAAGTGGCTTGACATCAGCAAGGGCTCAGTAGGCACAATATGGAGGTTGTATCGTAAGCTTAACTTTTCTATGAAAAGCAGCGTTATCCATCACAATGACGGACGTACCATTGTTTCCTTGTGGTCTATTACCGTCCTCATTATTCCCACATAGAAATAATTCGGATTATCCCGATAAAAAAGATATCCCGATGAGTGCAATGCAATGGTAATATGTTCATCATCTATTCAAAAACTTTGAGATTGCGAATGAAGTCCGATACAATAAAATTAGCCAGGCAAAAGGCGAGAAGATGGTTTTGCCCGATATAATGGTAGCTTCGATGCCGTCGGCATCGAGATTATTCATCACTTCAGCCGGTGCGCTTGCTCCAATCGACGAAAACAAGAACAATCTATTGTCAATAGAAATGATAAATGGAAGATAATACTCATAAAATACCGCCACAGGAGAAATCCCTGCGGCGATACCTTAACTCTATAGTTGCAAAGGCAAATCAATACCCTACAAACTTCAAATAAAAGCCGGAAAGAGCATTGGTTTTACCAACTGCACTTTAGCGGTAACAGCAGTTTTTACAACATCTATGCACATTACAGCAAAAGCATTCTTTGCAGCAACAGCGGCGGCAATAACAGCAATAACAACAGCAAGGTCTGGGTCTGTCTTCAAGTGTCGAGATTACGACATTGCTTTTGATTACAAACTGCCGGCCATTGATGCAAAAATTGCCGAACGCCTGATTTATAAAGCTTTTTTTTCATGCG
>CAZTAY010000106.1:0-9882 GCA_964611655.1 uncultured Eubacteriales bacterium | reverse complement strand
TGTACCAGTTATTTCCAGGGTAATAATATCATTTTCATTTGTTATTTCAAAAGATAAAATTTCCCTTTCTGTTGTTTTTACAGATGTGCCTGACGCACAAAATGCCTTAAAATCGTGTAGGCCTAGGAAACAATACTTTGCAGCAATCATTTTATCAACATCTAGCTTCTTGGGGACGAACTCGGTATACCTGCTTAGCAAAGGATTGGGTACTTTGCTGTTTTGTATGGCATATCTATATGTCTTGCTCTTAGCATCATTAATAGGATGAAAACTTTCATCTACATACTTCGCATCAATAATTCTAATATCTTCCGGCAAAAGGGAGTTTACCGGATAATGTAGTTTGTGTATTGGGATTTTTAGATCCTCAATATTAAAAACAGCCTTTTGTGAAAGAGCATGCACCCCTGCATCGGTTCTGCTTGCACCTAGAATTTGTATTCTCTGACTAAATAAATTGCTTAAAGCTTGTTCTATTTCAGATTGTATAGTAACAGCATTTTGCTGTGACTGCCAGCCGTGATAATTGGTGCCGTCATAGGAAATGGTCAATAAAATCTTCATTATAGATAAATCCCCGAAACAATTATCAATAGTATATACGCAACAACAAATACGGAAGCTTTTATATCCCTTGTATTAAGTACTAGCTGCTTCATTTTGGTTCTGTTTAAATCTCCGTTATAACATCTGGCCTCCATTGCAAGAGCCAATTCGTCAGCACGTCTGAATGCTGAAATAAATAATGGAACCAACAAAGGGATCATACCCTTAGCCTTTTTCATTATACCACCTGAGTCAAAGTCTGCACCTCTTGCCATCTGAGCTTTCATTATTTTGCTGGCTTCTTCCATTAATGTTGGTATAAATCTTAATGCAATAGTCATCATCATTGCAATTTCATGAGCAGGCAAACCAAATTTCTTATAGGGTCTTAATAAATATTCTATAGCATCGGTTAAATGTATAGGCGAAGTTGTTAGTGTTAAAACAGATGAGGCCATTACTAGAAGTATAAGTCTTATGCCAATAACAGCAGCAGTATATAGACCTTCATAAGTAGCAGTAAAGATACCAAATTGGAATATTATTTGTTTGCCTGGTGACATAAAAATATTAATTATTATTGTAAATATAATAACAAATAAGATGCTTCTAAGGCTTCTTAAAACAATCTTAAAAGGTACTTTTGCCAGTTTTATAGTTAGAAATAATAAAACAAAAGGGATCAAGTAAACCAATAAATTCTTTATAAAGAAGACCGAAATAATATATATAAAAGTGGTTATTATTTTCATCCTGGGATCAAGACTGTGAATTATAGAATCTTCAGGATAATATTGACCGATTGTAACACCGTTCATTTAAATCACGCTCCTTGTTACGCGTAAACTTTCATTTCTATGAGCTTGCACGGTCTTTTATGGATTCATAAATTGTCTTTGCTACATCATTAACATCAAAAAGCTCTGGGTTTAATTTAAAACCCTTTTCGTTTAGCTTTCTTATTATTTTTGTAGTTGTTGGTATAGACAATCCCATTGACTCCAATTTCTCACTATCCTGAAACACCATTCCAGGCGTTCCGTTTAATGCTATCTTGCCCCCATGCATTACAATTATCTTGTCAGAAAGAGAAGCAATAACCTCCATGCTATGTGAAACAAGAATAATAGTCAATCCAAGTTTACGGTGCATTTCCTTAATTAGATTAAATATATGATTGCGTCCTTTTGGATCAAGTCCAGCAGCAGGCTCGTCCAATATCAAAACTTCAGGTTTCATTGCAAGAACACCTGCAATTGCTACACGTCTTTTTTGTCCGCCTGAAAGCTCAAACGGAGATTTATTAAAAAGCTCCCTATCAATATCAACCAATAATAGGGCTTCTTCGGCCCTGTTTATAATCTCTTCTTCCGGCAGTCCTAAGTTTCCAGGGCCATATGACACATCTTTTAATATTGTTGATTCAAAAAGTTGGTGTTCAGGGTACTGAAAAACAAAGCCAACTTTTTGTCTTAGTTCGTAGCGACGTTTCTTGTCAAGATGAATATTTTCACCGTCTAATAAAACCTCTCCGGATGTTGGCATAAGCAGACCGTTTAAAAGCTGCATAAAAGTGCTTTTTCCTGAACCAGTATGCCCAATAAGCCCAACAAACTCACCACTGTTAATCTCAGCAGAAATACCGTCAACAGCAGTTTGTTCAAATTTTGTTCCAATCATATATTTATAAGTCAGTTCTTTGACTTGAATTCGCATAATGCACCTACCAAATCATCTATAGTAAGTATGTTTTCGTTTAAACTAATGTTATGATTTTCTCTAAGTAAATGAGCAATCATTGCCGGTACCGTTAGTTCAAGAGCATATTTTTGCATAGCATCAGCTTTTGTAAGAACATCTTTAGGTTCTCCGTCAAGCACTATTACCCCATCATCCATAACAATTACGCGATCAGCCATTGCTGCCTCGTCTACGTAGTGGGTAATATGAATTATAGTAATCCCCTCTTTGTTAAGACGTTTTATGGTGTCCATAACTTCCCTGCGTCCAATGGGATCAAGCATTGCGGTTGCTTCATCAAGAACAATGCATTTTGGTTTCATTGCTAAGATACTGGCTATAGCAATCCTTTGTTTTTGACCGCCAGAAAGCATATGAGGTGAGTGTTTTGCAAATTCTTGCATACTGACCGAAGCTAGAGCATCATCTACCCTAGTTCGAATTTGTTCAGGGGGAACACCTAGATTTTCTGGTCCAAAAGCTACATCTTCTTCAACAATACTTGCTATTATCTGGTTATCAGGGTTTTGAAAAACCATTCCAACTGTCTTTCTAATATCCCAAATAAATTCTTCTTTTGATGTATCCATTCCGTCAACCCAAAGTAATCCGCCTGTAGGGATAAAAAGAGCGTTTAAGTGCTTAGCAAGGGTTGATTTGCCAGAACCATTATGACCCAAAACAGCAATAAATTGTCCGTCTTTAAGCTCAAAATTTACATGCTTTAGCGCCGGGATTTTTGTTTTTGTGCCGTCTTCATTGTTTTTTATATAATCAAATGACAGTTCTTTTGCAACTATCATAAATTCTCCTCCAAAATATATAGCAAATCCCCGTTGAATTAGCGGGGATTTACTACTGTTAAAAGCTTTATCTGTTTCGTTCAATAATGAACCGAAACATGCGCCCTGCGCTAATCGTTCGCTTCGCTACAATCGTGTGGTGAGGCCAGCATAATTAGATTGGAAATCGTCTGTTGCAAGCAGATACTTGCTAAAGACTGTTTAATCGAATTACTGTAGTTCTCAAAAAATGAATAAAATCAGGCGTTTTATCACAATTTAAAAGTAATAAAAAGCCTGATTTTCCGGCAATAGTTACCGGAATAATTTTTTAGACTTTGGCTTAAATTAATTCTAAGATTACTTGTTCAGCTCCATCGCCTTTTCTTGCACCGATTTTAACCGTACGTGTGTAGCCGCCGTTACGACCAACGTATTTAGGTGCAATTTCATCAAAGATTTTTGCAGCCATATCAATTGATTTTGATTCTTTTCTTTTCTTTCTTCCATCAGCAGGCACTTCAGTAACGCTGTATAATACGCTTAATATTTTTCTTCTAGCATTAAGCCTTGAAGGAAGATCTTTTTTAATCTTCTTTTCAACGCTATCATACATTGTTACACGTTTGCCATTAACTACTTCTTTAACTCTCTTACCATTTGCATCTTTTCTAGCAACTCTTGCATTTACAGTAACTTCTTCAAAATTATCTTTTTCTTTTACAGCAATTGTGATAAGCTTTTCAGCCATTTTTTTAACTTCTTTTGCCCTAGTTTCAGTAGTGATAATGCGTCCATGATGGAGCAGATTTGTAACCTGGTTCCTTAAAAGGGCAATTCTTTGATCAGTTGGCCTGCCAAGTTTCCTATGTCCTGCCATTTTATACCTCCCGTTTCAACGTCAATCCTCACTAGGTTTGAGTGATAGCCCCAAATCAGCCATTTTATTTAAAACTTCTTCGAGAGACTTTCTACCTAAATTTCTAACCTTCATCATTTCTTCTTCTGTTTTGTTTGCCAGATCATCAACAGAGTTGATACCAGCTCTCTTTAAACAGTTGTATGAGCGAACAGACAAGTCTAGTTCCTCTATACTCATTTCTAAGACTTTTTCTTTCTTCCCGTCTTCTTTTTCGACCATTATCTCCGCGTTTTTTGCATTATCAGAAAGATCAATAAACAGGTTTAAATGTTCATTTAAAATTTTCGCACCCAGACTAACAGCATCATCAGGCGAAATTGTTCCGTTAGTCCAAACTTCCAACGTGAGTTTATCGTAGTCTGTAATCTGACCAACACGGGTATTTTCAACAAGGAAATTAACCCTACGTACAGGTGTATATAGTGAATCAACAGGGATTAAACCAATTATTTGTTCTCCTTGTTTATTCTTGTCCGCGCCAACATACCCTCTGCCTTTAGTAATGGTCATTTCGATAAATAGCTTGCTATCTGCGCCCCCGCTTAGTGTTGCAATATGCAAATCAGGATTTAAAATCTCAATAGCTTCATCTGTCTTAATATCTCCAGCAAGTACTTCGCCCTCGCCCTGCGCATCAATATAAGCAGTTCTAGGTTCCATGCTATCAGAGTTATTCTTAACTGCAATGTTTTTTATGTTAAGAATTATTTCTGTCACATCTTCCTTTACTCCTGGAATAACACTAAATTCATGAAGAACACCATCAATTTTTATGTTACTGACAGCAGCGCCAGGCAAAGAAGATAGTAAAATTCTTCTTAGCGAGTTGCCAAGTGTTGTGCCATAACCTCTTTCAAGTGGCTCAATAACAAATTTACCAAAAGTGTTGTCAGGCGACAATTCCGCAATTTCAATGCGAGGCTTTTCAAATTCTAACACGCAGCACAGACCTCCTTATGAATACGACTACTTTGAATATAACTCTACAATTAGTGTTTCCTCGATAGGAGCATCAATGTCTTCTCTTAGTGGCAATGCAACAACCTCGCCGGTAAGGTTATCATGATCGGCAATTAACCATTTAGGAATTATTTTTGATCCTGTTGACTCCAAAATGATTTTAAATTTATCAAGACCTCTTGATTTTTCCTTAACTTCAATTTTATCCCCAACGCTAACACTGTATGAAGGGATATTAACTTTTTTACCGTTAACAGTAAAATGACATTGACGTACAAGTTGTCTTGCTTCTTTTCTTGTTCTTCCGTATCCTAAACGATAGATTGTATTATCAAGTCTACACTCCAGGAGTCTTAGGAGGTTTTCGCCGGTAATTCCTCTCATTTTAGAAGCTTTTTCGAAATAGTTTCTAAAAGGTTTTTCAAGCACTCCGTATATAAACTTAACTTTTTGTTTTTCGTTCTTTTGAAGCCCATACTCGCTTAATTTACGTCCGTTTGATCTTGGTTGTTTCTTTGATTTCTTTGTTACACCCAAGAATGCAGGATCAAGTCCAAGAGCCCTACATCTTTTTAAAACTGGTTGATTATTAACAGCCATTTAGAATAAACACCTCCTACATTATACTCTTCTACGTTTTGGCGGTCTGCATCCGTTATGTGGAACAGGCGTAACATCTTTAATTAATGTAACGTCTAGTCCTGCAGCCTGAAGGGCACGAATAGCCGCTTCGCGTCCGCTTCCTGGACCCTTTACATAAACTTCAACAGTTTTAAGTCCAAAATCAAGCGCCTTCTTTGTTGCTGTATCAGCAGCCATCTGCGCCGCATAAGGTGTTGATTTTCTTGAACCTCTGAAACCGAGCTGTCCTGCACTTGCCCATGAAAGAGCATTACCGGCAGCATCGGTTATGGTAACAATTGTATTGTTAAATGTTGATTGGATATGCGCTTGACCGCGCTCAACATGTTTCTTATCGCGACGCCTGCGAGAAGTCGCTTTCTTAACAGTCTTTTTCGCCATTGACAGCCAAACCTCCTTTTACCTATTTTTTCTTGTTCGCAACTGTTCTCTTTGGACCTTTTCTGGTTCTGGCATTTGTCTTAGTTTTTTGACCTCTTACCGGGAGGCCTTTTCTATGACGAATTCCTCTGTAGCATCCAATTTCCATAAGCCTTTTTATGTTAAGAGCAACTTCTCTTCTTAAATCACCCTCAACCTTTTGGGTCTTATCAATTACGTCCCTTATTCTTGAGACCTCTTCATCTGTCAAGTCCCTAACTCTTGTATCAGGGTTAACGCCAGCCTCTTTTAATATACGCACAGAGCTAGATTGTCCTATACCGTAGATATACGTAAGGCCTATTTCGGCTCTTTTTTCCCTGGGTAAGTCTACGCCAGCAATACGTGCCATTTTCGCACCTCCGAATTTTCATTCACAAAATCACAATAAAATGATTCGATATGCGGATTAGTTATATTATCCTTGTCTTTGTTTGTGCTTAGGATTAATACATATAACCATAATCCGACCTTTTCGTCTAATAATTCTGCATTTTTCACACATCGGTTTAACTGATGGTCTTACTTTCATGCATATTACCCCTTTCAGGCAAACATATGCCTTATTTCGCCCGCCATATTATGCGTCCTTTTGTTAAATCATATGGAGACATTTCCATCAATACTTTGTCTCCCGGAAGAATTCTTATAAAATTCATACGGAGCTTACCCGAGATATGAGCAAGCACTTTATGACCATTTTCAAGTTCCACCTGAAACATGGCATTAGGAAGCTTTTCAACGACTGTACCTTCAACTTCTATAACATCGTCTTTAGACAAGAATCAAAACCTCCTTGATACTTACACCGTTATTTAAATCCTTCCAGCGCTTTTTTAAAATCACTGTTTTTAACCAAAACATTATTTATTAACTTACAAGCAATTTCATCAATAACATGGTGGGTTATTTGAACATGCTTATCTTTTTTCTTTTTGGGTTTTTCAACAGTTCTTAAGTCGCCGTCAATAAGATATAAATAATTTTCATCTACTTTGGAGATGATAAAGGGTTTTCTTTTATCTCTCCCACATTTTGAATATACTACCTGACCTACCAACAGTTCGTTTCCTAAATTCATAGGAGTGATCGCCTCTTTAAGAAATATTTCAAATAATAATGTTTAAGAGCGCATTGTTAAAATTTCAGGCTCACCGTCAGTAATAAGAACAGTGTTTTCATAATGAGCCGATGGCTTACCGTCTTTTGTTACAACCGTCCAATTATCATCCAGTATACGCACATCAGCAACACCCATATTAACCATTGGTTCGATTGCAAGTGTCATTCCTTTTTGTAACCTGGGACCTCGACCGCTTGCATATGGGCGGTAGTTTGGGATTTGTGGATCCTCATGGAGTTGTCTTCCAATTCCATGACCTACATAATCTTTTACAACTGAAAAACTGTTATTTTCAACATATTCTTCTATGGCACCTGATATTTCAAAAAGATTTTTACCTTGCCTTGCAAACTCAATGCCTTTAAAAAAACACTCTCTAGTAACATCTATAAGCTTCTGTCCTTCTTCTGCAACATCTCCCACAGCGAAAGTCCTTGCCGCATCGCCATGATAACCCTCTATAATTGCTCCAATGTCAATGCTTACAATATCACCATTTTTGATTTTCCGATTTCCGGGGATACCATGAATGACTTCTTCATTTATTGAGACGCAGATTGCGCCAGGAAATCCGTTATATCCCTTAAAAGAAGCTATACCATTGTTTGACAGTATAAAATCTAAAGCAATTTCGTTGAGTTCTTTTGTAGTTATTCCGGGTTTTAGATTTTTCTCAAGTAAATCATGTGTTTTGGCCACCAGACTTCCAGCAAGACGCATTCTATCTATCTGTTCATCTGTTTTAATAGTAATTGCCAATCTAATTCACTTCCAATACTTTGTCTTTTCTGTTATTCGGTCAGGAATCCTTTATAATGTCTCATAAGCAATTGAGACTCTATTTGTTTAACAGTATCTAATGCAACACCAACAACGATGAGAATTGTTGTACCACCAAATCCAACACTTGACTCGGATAGAATCCAACCTAACAAAATAGGTAAAAGAGCAATAAGTGCGTAGAAAACAGCTCCAACAAAAGTTACTCTAGTTACTATTTTTGTAATATAACCTGAAGTTGGTTTACCCGGTCTAATACCTGGAATAAAACCACCATTCTTCTTCATGTTCTCTGCAACTTCAACAGGATTGAAAACTATTGATGTATAGAAGTAGGTAAAGAAGATAATCAGTAAAATATATAGAGCTGCTCCAAGTGGGTGGTGAATATTTAAGAATGATATGATCTTTGAAAATAAACCATCATTCGCATAGTTAAAAAATTGTCCAATTGTTTGAGGTAATTGTAATAGCGACATTGCAAAAATTATTGAAATAACGCCGGCAATATTAACCTTTATAGGTATAAACGTACTTTTACCGCCATAAGTTCTTTTGCCTTGAATCTTTTGAGAGTATTGAACAGGAAGTCGTCTTTCGCCTTGTTGAACATAAACAACAAATGCAATAACAAGAACGAAAAATACTAGTATACCAACAACCTTTGCAATACCCATAGCTCCTTGACCATATATCATATTACTCATCCAAGCAATGCCTGATCTGGCATTTGATAAGATATTGGCAAGAATCAGCATTGAAGAACCATTACCCATGCCTTTTTGTGTGATCTGCTCTGCAAGCCACATTACAAACACTGTTCCGCATACCATAAATATTGCTGAGGAAATGTAGATAATCAGTGAATTTACTTGCGTGTCTGTTCTAAAGTAGCCTAGATTCCTATAGCTAAACACCATGGCTGATGACTGTAAAAGAGCTAATGCAACAGTTAAATAGCGAGTAATACTGTTGATTTTTTTCTGCCCTTCTTCCCCTTCTTTGCGCATTTGTTCAAGTTTAGGGATTGCTACAGTCAAAAGCTGCATAATAATCGAGGATGTAATGTATGGGCCGATACCCATTGCAAATATTGACAATCCTGTTAATCCGCTACCAAAAAGCATAGTATAGATGTTACTTTGACCTTGCACCAAAGCTGCACTGTCAATCCCCGGTAAAGTAATATGCGCTCCAAACCTGTAAATCAGCAACACCACGAGGGTATAGAGAAGTTTTTTTCTAATATCGGCAACTTTCCATGCATTAATAAATACACTGAACAACTAAATCACCTCTACTTTTCCGCCGGCTGCTTCGATTTTTTCAGCAGCGGTTTTGCTGAAGTAATTTACTCTTACTGTCAGCTTTTTCGTAATTTCTCCATTCCCCAAAATTTTTACGCCGTCTCTAGGATTTGATAAAAGTCCTTTACTTTTTAAAGCATCAATAGTCACTACTTCCCCGTCTTCAAATCTATCAAGATGTGATACATTAATAGCAACAATTTCTTTAGTGTTTCTACAGGTGAAACCTCTTTTTGGAAGTCTCCTGTAAAGCGGCATCTGACCGCCTTCAAAGCCTGGTCTTACTCCCCCGCCTGAACGGGATTTTTGACCTTTATGTCCGCGACCGGCTGTTTTTCCGTTTCCTGAACCATGACCGCGACCTTTTCTGAATCTTTTTTTATTAGAACCTTCAGCCGGCTTCAATTCATAAAGCTTCATCCTGGCACCTCCTACATTTATACCTCTTCAACCTTCACAAGATGTCTGACTGATGCAATCATCCCTAAAGTAGCGGCATTATTTTTTTTAATAACAGTTTTACCGATCTTTCCAAGACCTAAAGCTTCAATAGTTTTTCTATGTTTTGGAATTGCGCCTATAGTAGAATTTACCTAGGTAATTTTAAGCTCCTCTGACAATTTCAATACCTCCTTTTTTTAGCATAAAGATTATGCT
>CAZTAY010000105.1:9464-10127 GCA_964611655.1 uncultured Eubacteriales bacterium | reverse complement strand
ATGGGTCACTAGCTCAGTTGGTAGAGCACTGGACTTTTAATCCAGGCGTCCCGGGTTCGAACCCCGGGTGGCTCAGCAAAAAAGCGATAATTTAATAATTATCGCTTTTTTAATTGATCCATGAATATAACCTCCTTTAATAGAATAGAGTAGCTTTGCAAATTACATCAAATAAAGGATAAGTACAAGATTGAAAAAAAAAGCACATACGCAAAGTCAATGTAAATATTACATTGTTTTGCGGCTAATACAGAATGTAAGTAATATATGGAACGAAAGGTTAATATAGATAAAACATTTTCAGGACTATGTAAAAGTAGAGGGAAGTAGATTTATTACAGAGATGTGCATATGCTGTTCAGGATACGGCTCTAATAGAAATACTTGTCTAGTTAAAAAATCGAAAGTAGTCTAATGATATTATGGACGCAAATTTAAGTGAAAATATAGTAATTCTAAAGTTTATAATATTTTTTCTACTGTTTAAAGGCAAATCAACTATTATATTATATTATAATATAGATTTAAAGCTTATCCGAATTAACGCTTCTTTTAGAGACATTATGTCCCTACATATATCAAAGTCCTTAGATACGGCCCTAATAAAAATACTTGCCCAGTTAAAAAGTCGAAAGTATTATATTGATATTATAGGACGCATAT
>CAZTAY010000105.1:0-9364 GCA_964611655.1 uncultured Eubacteriales bacterium | reverse complement strand
TTAAGTACAAATATAGTAATTATGAAGTTTATAATCTTTTATCTACTGTTTAAAGACAAATTACTAATATATTGATTTAATGCTTATCCTAAATTAACGCTTCTTTTAGAGTCAATATGTCCCTACATATATCAAAGTCCTTAGATACTGCCCTAATAGAAATACTTGTCTAGTTAAAAAGACGAAAGTAGTATATTGATATTATAGGACGCATATTTAAGTACAAATATAGTAATTATGAAGTTTATAATCTTTTATCTACTGTTTAAAGGCAAATCAACTATATATTATATTATAATATAGATTTAATGCTTATCCGAAAATAACGCTTCTTTTAGTGACATTATCTCCCTACACATACATCATAGTCCTTAAATACTTGTTACATTCATATGAGTACTTATAAAACTCCTCTTTTCCATTACCTTTGCATAAATGTACAAAAAATTGCGGTTTAAATGAACCCTCGCTCAAATACCTACCATCAGTCATTTTCAGTGTAGAGGATATTATGTAAATACTATTGAAAAAATCAAAGAGAATTCAAGTATCTCTAATAAATCAATAAGAAAATTTGACTACTGATAACAAAAAAGGAATACATCAACAGACAAAAAATCCGGCTGCTTTAGAAGCAACCGGAAAAGACAGAACGGTCGACAAATCGCCATAGCGTCTTAGACGCAAGTTGGTCATAATTTATTTTTTATGACCAAGGGCAAAGACGTTTGCTTCAATTGCTCCATCAATAATACGGCTTATTTCTGGTGTAATTTTAATCCCTGCTGCATCTAATGTAGACGTAATATAGTCAGTTGCTGCATTTTTACGCATACTTTGATCTATTTCTTCAAGATGATAAAGCTGTTCAGCGTTATTTACACCAATTTTTACAATATTTAGCACTTTATCTATAGTGTTAAGAGTTGGTGATTGAGACAATATAGGCTTAATAACCTTAACAGATCCATCTATTTTAGATGCTGCGTTATTAATTGCCGTAATAATCTCCTGAATGTTAACACCTTTTCTTTTAAGTGCTGGTATTAGAAAGCTGACCGCTAATCCTGCGCCAACTACTACTCCGATTACAATAAGTAAAACTGTTGTACTATCCATTATGCCCTCCATGTAGATAAAATTATGATTAATAAAGTGGTTATAAGCATGTACTATTTAAAGCTTCAAAATATAAGTTACGACATACTTAGTACCACATTAATTTAATATATTCAAAAAAAATATATTGGTTAACTTTTTTGTAGAGTTATATTAAAAAAATATTGAGAAGTATTAACTATTTATGGTAAAATATATACGAGAGGGGGAGTTAGTTACGGGCGCGTTATCAGACCTAAAGATTTTGGACTTTACAACTTTACTGCCAGGTCCTTATGCTACGCTTATGCTTGCGGATATGGGCGCAGAAGTAATATCAATTAGCAAAAGAGGCAAACCTGATATAGTTGCTGAATTCCCTCCATTTATTGCTGGTACTGATATTTCTGCTAATCAAGCGTGGCTTGGCAGAAATAAAAAACAATTACATCTTAATTTAAAGTCAACGAAAGCTGTAGACATAATTAAAAAATTGGTTTTAGAATATGATATTATTATCGAACAATTTAGACCAGGTGTAATGGATAAACTTGGTTTAGGGTATAAAGAGTTAAACGAAATAAATAAAAAATTAATTTATTGTTCAATTTCAGGTTATGGACAAAACGGTCCTTTAGCATTGCGAGTTGGGCATGACATAAATTATTTGGCTAGAAGCGGTAATATGGCTGCTTCTGGTAGATTAAATGTAGGTCCTGTCTTAACAAATATGCAAGTTGCAGACATTTCAAGTGGTTCTTTACATGCAGTAGTCGCTATACTTGCAGCAGTAAACTTTAGAAAAAATAGTGGCAAAGGTCAGTATATAGACGTTTCGATGTTGGACGGGTTAATACCATTGAATGCCATGGACGGAGCCGCTTTTTTATTAACAGGAGAAGAGCCTCAGATGGAGGGTCAGAGGCTAAATGGCGGAAGTATTTATGATTTTTATGAAACTAAAGATGGTAGATATTTAAGTGTTGGTTCACTAGAACCGCAATTCTTTGAACAGTTATGCAAATGTATTGGAAAAGAGGAGTTCATTAATATTGAAATAAGCTCAGAGAATATTGCTCAAATAAAATCAGAACTAAAAGCTATTTTTCTACAGAAGGCATCAGATGAATGGCAACAAGTATTTAAGGACCATGATGTGTGTGTAGAGCCAGTGTTGTCTCTAAATGAAGCATTGATTTCGGATGAGCATATTAAATCTAGGAATATGATAGTTGATTTGCCTTTAAACAGTGACAGGAGTAAAGCAATTAAACAATTAGGCAGTCCCATAAAAATGACTGAGTCTCCTGTTGAATATAAACACATAGGCTTTCAAAGGGGCCATCATACAGACGAAATTTTATCGGAATTAGGATATTCCCAAGAACAGATCCTAAACTTTAGAAACAGTAATACTATTTAAACATAATAAAAAGCTATGTTTCATAATAATTAATGTTATACTTGTCAATAATTAATGTATAAGTCAATAATACTCATTATATTTACTAAGGGAGGATATGTCATGAAAATAGTTGTTGTTGGTGCAAACCATGCTGGTACCGCTGCTATAAATACCCTAACGTCCTTGGACAAGAATAACGAAGTTGTAGTTTTTGATAAGAATGATAATATTAGCTTTTTAGGTTGTGGTATGGCTCTATGGATTGGTGGTCAGATTAAAGGTCCTGAAGGATTGTTTTATTCAAACAAAGAAAAACTAGAACAAGCCGGCGCAAAGATTCATATGGAAACTGAAGTATATGATATTAATTATGATAAAAAAGAAGTGAAGTATAGATCTAAAAATGGCTCAGAAGGAACTGAATCCTATGATAAGCTTATTTTAGCCACTGGTTCAATTCCAATTGTTCCAGATTTGCCTGGAAAAGATCTAGAAAATGTTCAACTGGTGAAGGTATATCAAAATGCCCGTGAGGTAATTGAAAAACTTGATAACCCTGAAATTAAAGACATAGTTGTTGTTGGCGCTGGATACATTGGGGTGGAGTTGGCAGAAGCATTTAAAAGACATGGTAAAAATGTAACTATGATAGACATTGCCAAAACCTGTATACCAAATTATTTCGACGAACCTTTTACTGATATGATGAAAGAAAACCTTAGTACAAATGGCATAAAGCTTGCATTTGGAGAAATGTTAAAAGAGATAAAAGGCAGCGGAAAAGTCGAATCAGTCTTAACAGATAAAAATGAACATAAAGCTGACATGGTTATTATGGCAATTGGTTTCAGACCTAATAACAAACTAGGAGCTGAAAAACTTAAACTATTTAAAAACGGTGCTTACCTTGTAGATAAAAAACAAGAAACAAGCATTAAAGATGTTTACGCTATCGGCGATTGTGCAACCGTATATGATAATTCTATCGGTGAAACTAGTTATATTGCACTTGCTACCAACGCTGTTAGAAGCGGCATAATAGCTGCTAATAATGTAAGCGGAAAGGAACTTGAATCAGTTGGTGTTCAAGGTTCAAACGGTATTTGCATCTTTGATTTAAAAATGGTTTCAACAGGCATAACCTATAACAGAGCAAAGGCATTGGGCATTGATGCTGACTTTGTTGAATATGAGGATTTACAAAAACCTGCGTTTATTGATCATGATAACCCAATTGTAAAGATCAGGATTGTATTTGATAAAAACACAAGAGCAATAATCGGTGCTCAAATGGGATCCAAATATGATATGTCAATGGGTATTCATATGTTCTCATTAGCAATTCAAGAAAAAGTCACCATTGACAAGATGAAATTATTTGATGTTTTCTTCCTGCCACATTTTAACCAACCTTATAATTATATTACCATGGCTGCTCTTAAAGCATAGAAAATAATAAATTCTAACTCCTCAAGGTAGTTTTCCAAATACTACTTTGAGGAGTTTTTTTAAATTGTTGCCAGATAAATTAAATAGTATTATAATGTAGTATAAATTTCTATTACAAAACTTTGACGCCGCATATCCTTTTATATGCGATATAATTAAGGAATCGGTATAGCTAAGTAATGAGAACATTTATGTTCAGACAGAAAAAAACTAAACGAGGTGATCTTTAATGAATCAAAATAGAGACAGCTTTACGTCTCAACTGGGTATTATTATGGCAACTGTAGGCAGTGCTGTAGGTCTTGGGAACATTTGGAGGTTTAGCTACATAACAGGTGTAAACGGAGGTGGGGCTTTCCTGCTTGTATACATATTATGCGTGCTTCTTGTAGGACTTCCTGTAATGATTGCAGAATTGACTATTGGTAGGAGCAGTGGTCTTAGCCCTGTTAGTGCGTTCAAGAAAATGGCACCAAAGAGTGTATGGATTGTTACGGGGATACTTAGCGTTATAGTACCTTCTCTGATTATGCTATATTATCCTACAGTTGCTGGTTGGTCAATTGGATACGTAATTGAAAGTCTTTTTAACTGGAACAACGTAACAGCGGATACAGGTGCTGCTTTCAACACTTTTGTAACTAGCCCTAAAAGCATTATTTATGCAGCGTTAGCACTGCTTATGGCAACGGTGGTTCTAATAGGGGGTGTCTCAAAAGGCATTGAAAAATCCAATAAAATATTAATGCCTACATTAGGTATTTTGTTACTGATATTAATGGTTCGCTCTGTTACGCTACCTGGAGCAATGGAAGGTGTCAAATTTCTTTTCCAACCTGATTTTACTAAACTTACGTTAACAGGAGTTTTAGATGCACTTGGTCATTCCTTCTTTTCACTAAGTCTTGGCATGGGAATTATCATTACATATGCAAGTTATATGAAGAAAGATACTGATCTAGTAAATGCGGCTGCTTCAATAATAACAATGGATACAGGAATAGCAATACTTGCAGGTCTTGCAATTTTCCCAACAGTCTTTGCCCTTGGACTAAATCCAGGAGAAGGAGTTGGACTTGCTTTTATTACACTACCAGGAGCATTTGCACAAATGCCTTTTGGTTCACTATTATCAGCAATCTTTTTCCTGTTGCTTTCAATTGCGGCTCTAACTTCTTTAATGAGTATTCTTCAAGTACCTCTTGCATTTTTAGAGGATGAATTTAAAATGTCGAAAAAGAAAAGCCTTGTTATATTAACAATCATATTTTTGATACTGGGCTTACCTTCTGTTTTATCATTCAGTTCTTTAGCAGAATTCAAGATATTTGGTATGACATATTTTGATTTCCTTGATAAAATTACAAACAACCTTCTTCTTCCTCTTACTGGATTATTAGGTGTATTATTTATAGTATTTAGATATGGAGTAAACAACTCTATTGCTGAATTCCTTCAAGGCTCTAAAAGACAAAACTCAATACTTGCAAAAATCTATCCAGTGGCAGTTAGATTCATAGCT
Source organism: uncultured Eubacteriales bacterium (assembly GCA_964611655.1). Classification (GTDB taxonomy): domain Bacteria; phylum Bacillota; class Clostridia; order Lachnospirales; family CAZTAY01; genus CAZTAY01. The sequence goes on along the minus strand of CAZTAY010000105.1, from coordinate 3,890 downwards.
CCTGTTTCAATTGCACTAATCTTATTAAATGCAACAGGTATATTTAGTTTGATTATCAAATAATAAACAAAAACAACAGTCCCTCCATATATTAAATAATAAAAAGATATGGAGGGATTATGTGAATAAAATACCATATAAACATTATAATTTCCTACAAGGAAGTCCAGTGTATGATAAAAATTATTTAAATAAAAATCGTGATGTTCAAGATCAGTCATTGAAAGAATTTATAAATGATCCCTCGAATATAACAATATTGGCTTTGGAAAATCCTAGAATAACTGACTTTATAAATGAAAATCCTTATATAAGAGTTGGTACTAAACTTCCTAACGGCTATCAGCTCTTATATATGCCTAAAGACAAGTACTATAAATTTGTAGAAAACTTTGGAGTAGATTTTGTTTATGGCGCTCCCTTTTTAATGGGTTTGATGGTTGATAAAAATTCTCAAAATGACATTGTGGAAAATAATTCAAGTATCAAGAAAAATCCTAATATAAAATATACAGGAAAGGGAGTACTTATTGGTTTTATAGACACAGGAATAGACTATACAAAAAATATATTTAATCGTAAAGACGGAACAAGCAGGATACGTTATATTTGGGATATGACTGTGGACGGCAATTCACCGCAGGATATGTATATAGGTACAGAATACACAAACGAACAGATAAATGAGGCGTTAAAATCAAATAACCCTTTTGAAGTAGTGCCACATGTTGATAATGTTGGGCACGGAACTTTTTTAGCTTCTGTAGCTGCTGGAGGAACATTTGATAATCAGGAAGGAATTGCAACTGAATCAGAGATTATAATGGTTAAAATCAGAGAAGCTAATGAATTTTACAGACAGCTTTACATGATTCCAGAGTCAAACACAAATGTCTATGAATCCACGTTATTTCTGTTAGGTATTAAATATATAGTAGACAAAGCTGATAGTCTTAACATGCCTGCAGTAATTTGTATTTCACTTGGTACCAATGAAGGTAACCATGACGGCAACGGTTTTCTAGAACAGTTTATTTCTATTCTTGCACGGAAGCGGGGATTAGTGTTTTGCAGTGCAGCTGGTAATGAATCAGCTTCAGGTCATCATTATAGCGGTAAACTAACAAATTCCAACAAATCAGAGTTTATAGAAGTAAGTGTTCCTAGAGAAAATACAGACGTTTTCGTCACACTCTACGCAAACATTAATGATACGTTATCAGTATCGGTAATGTCTCCAGGTGGAGAAAGGTTGGAATACCTTAACCTTAAGGCTTTTAAAGCACTTGGTCAGACTTTTATAAAGGAAAATACTTCAGTAGAGATTACACCTGTGTTTCCAGTTATAAGGAATCAGTTTGTTTTTATTAAGATTAAGAATTCGATGCAGGGGATTTGGACTATAAAAGTTATGGGTGATAAAATTGTTGACGGACAGATAAACGCTTGGTTACCTGTAACGGGTCTTGCACCTGAAGGTATAAAGTTTACTAAATCAAACCCCTATAACACAATTGTAGTTCCAGGTACATCAATTGGAGTAGTAACATGCGGTGCTTATAACACTTCTACCAATATACTGTACAAAGAATCTTCTTGGGGACCAATTTCGTCGAAAATTGTTTTACCTACAATTATAGCTCCCGGAGTAAACGTAAAAGGCATGTTTCCAACCGGTACTGGAGTTATGAGCGGAACCAGTGTTGCTGCTGCTGTTACGTCAGGATTTTCAGCTCTATACCTACATTGGAATATGCAAAGTAACGATAACTCTAATGTTAATAGCTATACAGCCCAAACCTTTTTTATTAATGGAGCAGTTCAAGAAACGGGTTTTGTCTACCCCAATCCCAAATGGGGTTATGGGAGAATTAATTTTTATAATTCCATTTTAAAATACAATCAAATTTAATGATTTGTAAATGGAGGTACAAGTGGATAAAAATAAAATACTTGCTGAAATGTTTAGCTGGATAAAAAGCATTGCTGCTGCATTATTAATTGCATTATTACTGAATAATACAGTAATTATTAATGCTCAAGTAATGTCAGAATCAATGGAAAGCACCATAATGACAAATGATAGGATTATTGGACTCAGATTATCCTATTTGTTTTCAGAACCAGAACGCTATGATGTGATTGTATTTAAAGCTCCAGATCTTGGCGACGATGAACCGCCTTATGTAAAACGTATTATTGGTATGCCAAATGAAAAGGTTGAAATTATTGATGGAAAAGTTTTTATAAATGACTCAAATGAACCTCTTGAAGATGATTTTATAAATGAAAAAATGGATGGGGATTTCGGTCCCTATTATGTACCTGAAGGTTGCTATTTTATGTTGGGCGACAACAGAAATAATTCACTTGACTCAAGAGACTGGAAAAATACGTACCTTGAGAAAAGCCGTATATTAGGTAAGGTATATTTAGATGTATTTCCAAATTTTAAAACAGTAGATTAATCAAATTTTGAGTATCATTGCTTATTACATGAGAAATCAGCAATTGAACTTATACTAACTGTTACGCATAATTGGAACTGTTAACAGCTTGCTACGCAGTTCTTTTTGACGTGTTTAGAAACTTTTTATAAGTGTAATCAATTGCAAAAGAACCTAATGGGGCAGTTATTAATATGGATAGAACTGCAATAGTTAGAATTATCTCCCCACTTTTAAGTCCCATTGATAAAGGAATAGTGCCTATAGCTGCTTGGACAGTAGCTTTTGGCATATATGCAAACATGCAAAAAATTCTTTCTTTATATGTCAACTGTGTTTTAAACATACACAAGTACACACCTAACATTCTAAATAAAAGAATGACAAATAGGAGAAATACAGCAGTCATTCCTTCTGAAAAAGCATAATAGATATTAACTGATGCCCCTACAAGCACGAAAAGTAATAATTCAGCAAATACCCATACTTTATTAAATTTAACAGATAACCTTGTTGCGACAGGGCTTTTCATCTTCTTAATAGTCGTACCAATTCCCATCACAGCTAGTAAACCTGAGAATCCAACATAAGATTCAATATATTGTTCCGCTGAAAGCAAAAGAAACGACGTTCCTAATATTATTAACACTTTAAGGCTATCACGCATGTGAATTCTCTCGAATATATAGTTCAAAACGAAACCTGTTGCAATACCTGCAAAAATCCCCAGTAAAATTGATGTGGGTATTGCTAGTAAATGAACAGCACTAATGCTCGTTCCTGAAAAGAATGATAGCAAGGCAGTAAATAATACGATTACAAAAACATCATCAACTGATGCGCCAGCCATGATTAATTGTGGTATTTTCTTATCAGTACCATAACCCTCTTCAATTAACTTAATCATCTTTGGAACTGCCACGGCAGGTGAAACAGCTGCAATTACAGAACCAAGTAATGCAGCTTCGGCTATTGAAAGTCCGAAAAGAGCAGTAGCAAATATTATTGTTCCTAAAATTTCTAAACATGCAGGTAAAAAGCACATTAGAATAGCAGGACGCCCTACTGCAGCCAAATCTTTTAAATCAAGTGCCAAACCTGCTCTGGTGAGAATTATTATAAGAGCAATTTGTCTTAATTCAGTAGAAATATTAATAATCTCACTGCCTAACAAATTAAGTCCAAATGGACCTAATATTATTCCTGCTATAAGCATACCAAGCAACCGAGGAAGCCTCAACTTCTCTGCAATACCGCCAAGTAAAATTCCACATAGTACAATAAGCCCCAAACTTAACAACATTTTGTTACTCCTATTATTAATATAAAAATGCTGATAACGCTGCAAAATTTATGCAAAAGTCATCAGTTAATTTGCGCTTAGAAAACTGCAGAATCATTATAATACAATCGTCTTTTTAAGTCAAATTTATATAAACCTAT
>CAZTAY010000104.1:0-10160 GCA_964611655.1 uncultured Eubacteriales bacterium | reverse complement strand
AAGGCGTGCTACTATGCTGATAATCATCTTTTCCTGACCAAAAGGAATAACAAAATCTTTTTCTGTTTTATAAGTTTCTGAACAATTACAGAAATTATATATAACATAGATTTTGTTTGGTTTTATTTTTTCAGTTTTGATAGTAAAATCTTTTACTGCGTTTGAAACAGCAACTAACGACACCCTTTTAAATAAGTTTACACTAATTCGGTTAAAGAATCTAAGGAAGATGTGTTGGATTTGTGTGCTTTTTTTCCATGCATCGCAATTATGCAGGGTTGAAATTATTCTTGCTTTTGAAAATAAAATACCTCCAAGCCGACCTATCGTATCTGCTGCCGGTAAATGGGTATGTATTACGTCGGGTTTAAACTTTAGTATTAGTTTGGCTAGTTTAAAAAGGGTTATAAGTAAACCTACGCCCTTAAAGTCCAGAAAAAGGGTTTTAATTCCCATTTTCCTTAATTCTGGTTCATGTTCTTTTAATGGATAAAGATATGCTACCGTTATTTCTTCTTCTGGACATAAAAGCCTACAAACATCTACCAGCAAGTTTTCTGCTCCACCCACACCTAACCCAGAAATCACATATAATATTCTCATATCTAGTCACCTGAGTCTGCAAGCATATATAGCTTGCCTATATCGTCCTTAAGTTCCCAAGAACTTTCTAAAATCTTTTTGCTCAAATTATTTCTACGTTCTTCATCTACAGCGTAATTGTAGATTGCGTCAACTAATTCATCCTCATCAAGAGTGATTATTTCTGCCATCCCTAAAAGCTGCTCTCGAACACCCGCAGTTTCAGATGTGATTATGGGTTTTGCGAGTATTCTCGCCTCTGCTGTTGCAATACACCAACCTTCAAACCTTGATGCATGGACATATATATCACACTCTGCAAGATAGGGGTATGGATTGCTTTTGCTTCCCATTAATATAAACCGATCCTTTAAACCAAGCATTTTGATTTGTTTTATGAGATCGTTTCGAAGCTCACCATCGCCCATTGCATACCAACGAATATCAATATTAGGATATTTTTTTATAAATTTAGCAAAGGAAGAAATTGCAATATCATAACCCTTTTGATAATGAAGACGACCGATTGTAAGCAAACGCAAGCCTTTGAAATTGTCATCAAACCCCTTACCTTTTTTAGCAAACTCTTTTATTCTTTCTTCAGATACGATGTTTTGAAAAAATTCTATTTTTTCGCTCAGATCCGGATATGTAATCTTTAGAGTATCACAAACCGAATACGAAACACCATAAATCCTGTCATACTTTTTATAGTAATATTCGTCCTGTTCTTTTTTATAACCTGCCTTAACATAATCTACATGTACAAAGGCAGCTTTTTTCTTTGCATTGATCATTTCAGCAACATAATAAGTAGCAGCGCCTTCTATGAAACCAACAGCCAAGTCATATGATTCATTTAGAGATGGCATATTCTTTGCAAGCTGTTCCCAAAATACATGGCTTAAATTTAATTTGCGGTTTATAATTATTTTTTTTATATTAATTATTAACTTTTTGTAATCATGTAAATTTTTGAGCTGTGATTTTAGTATTAGCCATGCGATATAAAATGCAGCTCGTTTTCCGTTAACACTTTTTTCAGAATAATGAGTGTTAAGTATTTTAATATCCGAAGGTACATCTGCAAAAAATTCACCTCTGGGTATTATAGACATTAGATAAACATTATATCTTTCAGTATCAATTTTTTTAAACATATCAATTAAGCATCTTTCAGCTCCTGCTCTGCCCATTGTATTAGTTACAAATAATATTTTTTTCATATCAAACGTCCGCCTATTTAATTGTCTCTCTGATAGCTTTAAGATAAGCAAAGTCAAACCTTTCATCTGGTTCTAAATATGCACCTTCACTCCACTCATTCCACGCATTAATAAAAATAAATTCACTGCCTAGCTTGTTTGCACGACTGATTTGTTGTGAAAGATATCTCTTAAATTTTTCAGGTGATGCTCCTTTAATAATCACTGCTTCACCTTTTTTACGTGCAGTATTGTCCCAGTCAACAAACCCACCCAAATAACGATTTCTATCCGAATTTGTTCTGCTTTCTCTGGATAGAATTCTATTCCAGATAAAATCATATGTCTCTGTATGCAATAAAAATTTAGGCAGTCTGCAATCATACGCATTACTTCCTGATAAACGGTATAGTAAGTTTCTTGCACTACGCTTAATGAGATTTCTAAATTTATATATTATTGGTAAATCATGATTCAAAGTATACATTGGTTCAAACTCTAAATAGTCCTTTGTAACACCTAATACTGGTTCTTTTTGATAAGAATTCACTTCTTCTATAATATGAATACCGGAAAATCCATGTTCAATGCATAATTCATTAAAAAAAATGAACATATCGTCAAACAAGGCGAAGTTGTTTGTTCTATAAATAACAAAAACCGGTTTGTTATCAATTTTAATATATCTGCTATCTTTGAAGAATGAAAGTAGATAATCAAAATGATTTTTCCAAATTGATTTATCTCCAAATGTTTGTTCTATCAATATTTCATTCATTTTCATCCAAGATTCTGTTGCCCAGCAAAAGCAAAACGGAATATCGACGCTAGGATTTTTTAACATTATTTCTAATGGACGTTCAAGCAATAGCCTGCCTGCAAACCAATAATGATAATAACAAAAACCGTAAATCCCATTATCCTTTGCAAGCTTTGCCTGTTTAGTTTGCACGTTAGGATCGCACATATTATAAAACTCTTGTCCTAATGGTGTTCTTGGCTGATAATGTCCTTTAAACATTGGTTTAGCAGTCTTTGTAAAACTCCATTCTGTATGATCATTACCCCACCACTTATTATTTTCAGGAATTACATGGTATTGTGGCAGATGAAATGCAATTAGTTTTACCATTGCAAAACCTCCTATTTAAGGTTTGCTTTTTTTCTAAAATTATTAAGCTTAAAAAATAAAAAAAATTCAACTTGAAGTAAGAAATATAAGAATGCAAAAAATAACTGTGAAAGCTTAGATATCTTTCTGTATTTTTTTAAGTATAATAACTTGCTTTTATAAAAGAGTTCTCTTGATTTTTTTTGCTGTATTCCAGCTTTCTTTGTGGACACACCTTGATAATGTATATACTTAAATTCAGGCAAAACAATGGAGATATAACCTTTTTCTTTGAATTTAAAACCTAAGACACTCTCTTCGCTGTATAAAAAGAAATCAGTGTCAAATCCTCCAACCTCCAAAAATTTTTGTGTATCAAGTGCTACAAATGCGCCTATAATGCAGTCCACAACACTTGCAGTTTTTTTGAAATGTTCTTCAGTGTAGTAATGCATCCAGCCCGTTTTCCAGAATAATTTGAATAGTAGTATACTAAAAGACGTGAATTCACTCCACAAAGTTGGTAGTTTCCAAGCAGTTGGAGTAATCTCATTTGAGTCTGGATTTCGCATCATAGGAGCAGCTGCCGCTAGGTTTGGATATGTGTCGAAACATTTTATAGAAGCATTAAAAGCATCTTCTTCTATAAAAATATCGGGATTTGACACTACAATTATATCAGGTTTTATTTTCTCTTGTGCATATAAAATTCCAAACATATTGCCTTTTCCATAACCACCATTGTGTTCGGATTTGATTACGTCTATTTTTTCGCTTTTTATAGCCTGTAGAAGCTCAAAAGAATTGTCAGGTGAGTTGTTATCAACTATTACTATTAGATTAATAATACTATATTTACTGCAAGCTTCAGCTAATCGTATGGTATCTTCTGCTGTATTATAATTAAGGATTATCATAGCGACTGTTTTCAAAAAATTCACCTCAACTTTGTATATTCATAAATAAATTTATTTTACAAAGGCTCCTAAACTTCTATCTTTTTCACTTAGAAGAGGCTCTACAATCATATCTATTGGCCATTTAACACCAATAGTCCCATCGTTCCAAATAATACCGCTTTCGTCATTTGGATCATAATAATCTGTACATTTATATGCAAAAAGTGCTTGGTTAGATAAGACTAAAAATCCATGGGCAAATCCAGGAGGGATATAAAGTTGTTTTCGATTTTCGGAAGATAGTAATTCACCGTGCCATTTTCCATATGATGGACTCTCTTTCCGTAAATCCACAGCAACATCAAAAACTTCTCCACATAATACACTGACCATTTTTCCTTGAGGCTTGTTTAACTGAAAATGCAACCCTCTTAAAACACCTCTTGTAGACATAGATCTGTTATCCTGAACAAAATTAATATTTAAGCCTGCTTCTAAAAAACTGTTATAATTATAACTTTCAAAAAAATAACCCCTGTTATCCTCAAAGACCTTGGGTTCTATTAAAATCAAATCTTTTAAAGGTGTGTTTGAGAACTTGAATTCACCCATAATATCCCTCGTTGTATTCTTCTCTATACCGTATATATACTTTACGAAATTTTAAATTTCTAAATCATGCAAAAACCGTTTTATTGCAGAAGTAAAACATGGTAACCTTTTAAAGCCTGCTTCATCAAGACTTTGCTTAGATAATATAGTATTTTTTGGCCTTTTAGCCTTAGAAGAATAGAGCTCAGATGTTATACCCTTAACCTTTGTGTTTATTCCTGCCGATGAAAATATTTGCTGTGCAAAATCTGCCCAAGAACAAAATCCCTCGTTAGTTGCATGATAAATACCATACCTTTCGGTTTGAAGCATATCACATATCAAAGATGCCAAATCAACTGTATAAGTTGGAGAACCAATCTGATCCTCTACAACAGCAAGCTCATGGTTTTTTTCTGCCAAATTTAACATAGTTTTAACGAAATTAGTTCCATTTCTACCAAAAACCCATGATGTACGAACAATATAATAAGATTGAATACGAGAAATTATCTCATTTTCACCGCCAAGTTTTGACTTTCCATAAACATTAATGGGATTAGTGCTTGAGGTAATCGAATAAGGCTCTTGTGATTCACCGTCAAATACATAATCAGTACTTATATATAATAGTGGTATATTATAATTTTTACATATCTCCGCAATAAATCCAGTTGCTTCACAGTTAACTTTGTAACATAGGTCATATTCATCCTCTGCTTGATCTACTTTTGTAAAAGCAGCACAATGAACTATCCTATCAGGCATATATTGAATAATACATTTTTCTGTTGCACTAGTGTCCCTAATATCAAATGTCTGCCTGTCAACCCCCAAGCACTTTATTTTACGCTTTACCAACTCATTAACTACATCAAAACCAAGCTGCCCAGAAGCTCCGGTTACTAAAACCTTCATTTTTCACCTCAAGAATAGTATTAGAAATTATTATACTATTGTGTAGCTAAATATAGGTTATTTAATGCATAAGTGTCTTGTTTAATGTGATATACCAAAATATCATCATCTTCATAGTAAATTTTCATCTCATCAGGGAAGAACTTTTTGTATTCCATTGCCCAATAATATATTTTTGACATTAAAATTGTCCTGTTTTCAATATTATCATAATAGAATGTGCTTAATTGGTTTGCATACATTTCATTTGCTTCAGGCAGAGGAGTTAGCGCTGCTTCTATGCTGATTTTTTCAGTTTTTTCCTCTCTCGCGGGTTTGGCAAAATCAACAATTCTATAGACAGGAAGCACGTTTTTTTCTATATATATAAAAATGTTTTCTGATGGTATATAAAGTGATTTTTTATTTTGAGGATTTTGCATATCCTGCAAAAATTCAATCAACTCATAATGAAAACCACTATTGCGTACAAGTGAAACTTCATGAGTTGTTGCAACCAATGTATATGAGTTCGAAGGAAAATTCTTTTTAATTTTTTGTATTAATCTAACGGTTTGTTCATATTGAGCCTGTGTTGAGACATATCCTTTATTTCTATGACCCATTAAAATTGAATCATATCCCAACAACATAACAATAAGTAAAGATAGAAAGGTGGTTAATACTAATATAAAGCGTCGTCCAAAATCAGCTAATAAATCTAAAAGCTCTGGTAGAAAACCAAAAACAGGGATTATCCAAAAACGCATAATTGTCCAAAGTCTGTATAATGCAATGATCTGCGGAAATCCCAAAACAATACCTATTGCCAAGCTAAATAGTGTACCAAAGTATATTAAGTAAAACAACTGAAAAGAAGCATTTTCTGTTTTCTTTTTAAACCCAATTATTAATACAGCTATTGCAGCAATTATGCTAATAAATATAGGTATTTTAAAAGTATTTTGCTGACCCAAAAAGGAATAGTCTGTACCTTCTTCTTTATGACCCTGATCAGCAAGAAAATTATATGTTACTTCGTTTTTAATCACTTCTATTAAGTTTCTAAAACTACCCTCATTTTCCTGGTTTAAAAATTCTTTTGTATTATCTTTTTCATCAATTACAGGATTTGAAGAAGTCAGACTAGCTGCCCATGATAAGGATTTCTCTAAAGGATTTCCAAGAGCCAGACCTATAATTAAAGGCATTGTAGTTATAAACACAACAACAGAAAAAAATACGAGTATATTTTTAAGCTTTTTCCAATTGAATATTTTTCTAAAGTATACTATTAGAATAGCTGGAATGGCTAAGATAACTAGTATAGTTGAGTAAAAGTGAATAAATAATGTTAGACCAAGGCTTAATGCGGACATTACCAGATGCCAACGTCTTTCACGTTTTAAATAATCAAACAAAAAAATAATGCACGGCATTATAAAGATCATGGAATACCCTTGTGGAAGTCCAGCTGATAATCGGTAGTCAGTAAAGCGAAAATATACCATTATATCGGAGACGCAACACACCCAGATTGCTGTGAGCCTAGCAAATGGAGACTTGAACATTCTCACAATAAGGAAAATAAGAGACAGCAAAATCAGAGAAAAATTAATAGTACCCCAAAGCTGTACAACATCCACCATATCAAATGGAAATAGGGTGTTGAACGCAATTATTAGATTGTGAAATCCATAAGGATAAACACCTTTTAAAAACAAGTAACCGTTTTCTAAATCTCGAAGCCAGTCAAGATGAACATATAAGTCGGAGGCAGTAAAATATGATACTCCAACTGTTTGAAGCATGTGAATAAAAAGTCCATAGAAAATTGTGGCTAAAGTCAACAAAAACAGTATAACGTTTAGTACATATCCGTATCTGGGGTTTTGTGGTAATTTTATTTTAGCCTTTGATTTTAAATTTATAAAAGTAGTTTTCCACCTAAACTGACCATTTTTAATTAGAGTAAACGGTTTAACAAAACCTTGTGTAACGGTTAAAACTCGTGAGCGACCGCCGATTAACTGGCAAAAAATATAAAATAGCATTAATGAGAATATTAAAGTAAATACATTAAAGATCCTTAAAAAATATAAAACATAAACAATTAAAATAACTATAAAGCTACCTGTAATTAAACAATAAAAAAACTTGTTAAACAAACTCTTGTCTCTAAACATGTAACCTACACAAAAATAAGGAAAAACGATATATAATAACAAAAAGCAGCAAACCATTCCGGCTAGAGTTAATATAGCCAATACAAGAACAGTCCTTTCAATCTCAAATTGAATTTTTCTATTTTAATTATACCTTTAATTCTAAAAATATCAATCCCTATAAAGAATATATGATTCTTAAATCAGACTAATGTAATATGGTACAAATTAATTTGCATAGGTTTTTATATACATGTAAAAGGAGAAATTCTGATGCCTCGAGTAAGAAAAAAAGCTAGTCCTGTTAAAAGAACAACTTGGAATATTGCTTTTTACATACGTCTTTCTAAAGATGATGGTAATGACGAAAGTTTAAGTGTGGGAAACCAGCGAAAAATACTTTTTGAGTATGTTCAGAATTTGTTTAAAGAAGAATACACGATAGTAAATATATATATTGATGATGGTAAAACAGGAACTGATGTTAATCGTCCTGATTTTATGAGAATGGAGCGTGATATCAGAGAAGGTAAAATTAATTGTGTAATTGTAAAATCACTAGCTAGAGCCTTTAGAAATCTAGGTGATCAGCAAAAGTATCTTGAAGAATTTTTTCCTTTAAATGGTGTTCGTTTTATTTGCTTAGGAAATCCATTTATTGATACACATATAAATCCACGTTCTGTGTGTGGGTTAGAAGTGCCAATTCACGGGCTATTCAATGAACAGTTTGCAGCAAATACTTCAGAAGAGGTTCGTAGAACTTTAAACACAAAACGTAGAAAAGGAGAGTTTATTGGAGCATTTGCACCGTATGGATATAAAAAGCATCCAGAAAATAAAAACTATCTTATAGTAGATGAAGAAGCTTCTATGGTTGTAAAAGACATTTTTACATGGTTTTTATATGGACTTGAGAGCAATTTAGGGAGCCTTAGCATTAATGGTATTGCAAAAGAATTAAATGAAAGGGGAATACCTTGTCCTTCAAAGTATAAACAGCAAAAAGGTTTTAATTATTATAACCCAAATACTTTTTATAAGGAATGTTTCTGGACTGGCACTACAATTTCGAGGATATTAAAGGATCGAATTTATACAGGTTGTATGGTACAAGGAAAATACCGTGTAATTAGCTATAAAGTTCATAAACAAATCAAAACTGATGAGAAGGAATGGTTTGTTGTGGAGGACACTCATGAACCAGTAATTAAAAAAGAAATGTTTTTAGAAGTTCAAAAACGATTGGAACGGGACACCAGAACAGCACCTGGAAAGAAGGAATTATACTTATTTTCCGGATTACTTCAATGTGCGGATTGCGGTAGATCTTTACATAGGAAAACATCCAAAAACCATGTTTATTATTTTTGCCGGTCTAAACAATTATTATATAAGGACTGTGCTAAGAGAACAATAAGAATCAAAGATTTGGAAGGTATCGTATTGGATACAATCAATTTACAGTTATCATTGGTTGAAAATTTCGGTGAATCTTTTTCTAAAATTAAGAACAAAAGATTAAATAATCAATATACAAGCCTTAGGTTAATCCTAAAAAAACATGAAAAGGAACAACTAAAATTGATTAAATTATCTGACGGACTTTATGTTGACTGGAAAAACGGAGACTTTACAAAGGAAGAATATCTTCGTATGAAGTTAGAGTTTTCTAAGAGGCGAAAAGAAGTAGAGTCTGCCCTTGAAAAAATCAGAAATGAATGTAATTTCTATGACAGAATTCAATCATCTGAGCATCCTTATCTTTTAGAATTAAAGCTAAATGAAAGATTTGATAGTCTAAGACGGGACATGTTAATAGACTTGATTGACACCATTCTTGTTCATGAAAATAATACTTTAACTATAAAGTTCAAATATTCAGATACTCTAGAATAATTTTATATTAAAGTTGTGCATAAACATTAGCTGCCGTGGCACCAGTTGCACCTGTTGAGCCTGTTGCTCCAGTAGAGCCCGTGGCACCAGTTGCACCTGTTGCTCCTGTTGCACCTGTTGGACCTTTGCAGATTATGCAATGATGCCTTCTGCAGCATTTATGATGGTGGTGATGATGATCATGATCAGGAATCCATTGTTCGTCTTCCCAATTATCATTTTCATAATCGTCACATTCAAACTCAACATCTAAGCCATGTGATTTATCCTGCTCATAACCATCATAATAGTACATGGGTGAGGAATTTTGATTCATATATTCGTTGTCAAAATGCTCGTCATATCTTTCATCTTGTTTGCTATAACCATATTCTCTAAGGGGTCGTCTTTCCGGACTTCGGCAGCCATCATTAAACTGATCATATCTGTTAATGCTTGATTTTTCAGTATAATGATATCTATTTTTATCTCTCCTGCTTTTTCTAAAATCATTCCATTCGGCAAAGAGCCTAAGATCACCATACGAATTTCCACTATACTTGCTCATTATTCATCCTCCAAATTAAAATAAATCATACTTTGTCCTTATATATATTTAATATTTGTTAATTTGTAAATATATAATTCTGTTACTTTAAATAAATCAACTGCTTAAGCGTTCTTTACGGAAAAAACAAGTCGCTTACCAATAATTAGCTTTTGAATATTATTTCGGTAGTGACCTATAATGCTACAAGCTTTATTTTTCTGTATTTTATAATTTATACACAGTCTATTTTATAGTCCTCAATTTGTTCTAAGCACAACTGAT
>CAZTAY010000103.1:0-10219 GCA_964611655.1 uncultured Eubacteriales bacterium | reverse complement strand
TTGTAAAAAATCTTAGCTGCATTTTTATAATTTTGCTTTCTATTAATAATTAAATTTTCTTCCATTAAATGTGAAAATTTATTTTGGCTGTTTATTTTTATCATGTATGATTCTAATATATCGGCAAGCTTTTCAAGGGATTTCGGCATAGCTTTTATTGACGGCTCATAAATAAGAAATTTAACTTCCTGTGCAGAAATTGACTTTGAAAAATCTGCCGCAATGTCCTCAAACTTTTCTGATGCAAACAATGTCACTTTGCTGTCATTTAGTATTTGCAAAACAATATTATTATCAAAAGCAATTTTTACCAGTGCCAGGTTACATTCAAAAATAAACATTCTTTGATCTTCTGCAAGCAAGCTTATAAATTTATTCAGATAATATCCAAGCCCTAAGCCATAGACAACAATAGTTTGTTCTTTACCGTAGTTTGCTATAGCAAACTTTTCTCCTTCTTTTTCAGGAGCATATTTGCTTTCAATGTAATATTTTTTTTGGTTTTCAATAGTGTATGCGGTTAATGCGCCTTTTTTTGACACTTCACAATGAATACCCAGACTATCAGGATTAATGCCTTTGATTTTCTGCAGTAAAGCTTGTTCATTCCAAATCATTTAACTCTCCTTGACTGAACTAGGGCGTGTTCACTAATCTAACTAAAATTTCCTGCTGATTTTCCGCCATTCCTTTGACAAAATCTTTGCGTCCTTTTCAAATATGCGTTGTCGCATCTTCTTGAATGGCAAATAAAAAGCTGTAAATTCCTTTAGTTAGAACATGCCCTAAGAACCTGTTTAATTACATAGTCCTGTTGTTCATCCGTTAGTGAATAGAAAATAGGCAGGCTGATTGCCTTTTTGTAGTATGACTCGCTGTTTTGGAGACAGATGTTTTGATAGCCAATGTTTTGGTAATATGGATGCTTGTAAACCGGTAAATAATGAACATTCACGCCTATGTTTGCTTCTCTTAGACGGTCAAAAACCTCTTTCCGATTATCCACAAGTATAACATACAGATGCCAAGCACAATTTTCGGCGTCGTCCATGTTAGGGCAAGTAATTTCTTTAATATCCTTAAAAACTTCGCTGTATTTTCTTGCAATTTCTCTACGTCTTTTCAAAAACAGATCAAGCTTTTCCATTTGTTTTAATCCAAGAGCCGCTTGAATATCTGTCATTCTATAGTTATAACCCAAGAACAACTGTTCATAATACCAGTCACCGTCATTGTTTATTAGCTTGTTGCTGTCCCTTGTAATACCATGGCTTCTAAACATTACAAGAGATTCATAATAGCTTTTGTCATTCGTTAAAACCATTCCACCTTCCCCTGTTGCTATATGTTTTACAGGATGAAAGCTAAAGGTGGTCAGCTCTGAAACATTACCTATCTTTTTGCCCTTATAAATCGCTCCAAGAGCATGTGCACCGTCTTCAATAACCCTTAAACCATGTTTATTTGCAATTGAATGTATAGCATCCAAATCACAAGTTCTTCCAGCCATATGCACAGGAATTATAGCTTTTGTCTTGTCAGTAATCTTGCTTTCAAGGCTTTTTATATCAATGGTCCAGTTTATAGGGTCAATGTCTGCAAATTCAGGAGTACCTCCACAATACAAAACAGCGTTTGCAGACGCTGCAAAAGTTATTGCAGGAACAATAACCTCATCGCCTTTTACAACACCTATTGCATAACAGGCTGCATGTAGTGCAGCAGTGCCGTTTGAAACAGAAACCGCATACTTTGCTCCGCAATAATTTGCCACAGCCTTTTCAAAATCAGAAACGGCAGGACCTGTTGTAAGGTAGTCCGATTTTAAAACCTGAACCACTGCTTTTATATCTTCTTCATCAATACATTGTCTGCCGTAGGGAATGTAATCCAAAAATTTTCCTCCTTTGAATGACTTGTTATAGTCCTTATGTTTACAGTGGTAATCGTACTTCTTTGAGTCTAAATATGCTTCTGTTCTATATCTGAATTAATCTTTGCAATTTCAGGATGCCTGTCCAGAAAATCTACAACATCTTTTGCACTTACATAGGTATCCTTGAAATGTTCATAAATTGCTGTTATAAGTTCAAAGTCTTCCTTTGTATCCACGCAAAGCCTGTAGTCCCTTTTATAAAGACCAGAAACATCTAGTCGTTTGCAATTAAATTCATGGGTATGTCTGTACATATAAAGGGTTACATGCTCTTTATATGGTTTTGAATCTTCATGGACTAAGTCCTTAACGGTTTCATAGGTTTTAAGAAGTGATTTCTTTGAAAAAACTTCCGTGTCAAAACCTCTGATCATTGCGTCAGGCACGCCATTTGAAACATAATCAAAGTCCTGTGCCAAGAAATATGATATTGTATGGTCTAATATATAAGGGTCAATAAAAGGACAGTCTCCTGTCACTCTTACAATCACGTCACCACCGAATTCATTTGCAGCATCAACATAACGCTTAAGCACAAAATCTTCATCACCTCTGAAAAACTTTACTCCGCAGTTTTTTGCAGCCCCATCTAAGGCCGAATCTGCCTCTTTGGTTGAGGTAGCAAGAACAATTTCATCAAGATATCTGCTTTTTTTAAGCCTATCCAGTGTATACTCTATCATAGGCTTAGAAAGAACCGGTTTTAATACCTTTCCTGGTAATCTTTCGGAACCCATTCTCGCTTGCACAATACATGTTATTTTCAAAAAATCACCCCTTAATTTTATGTTTTCCCGATTCAGTTGGATTATGAATTTAATTCAACAAATTTTAAAATACATAATAATATCGGACAAAATCCGGAAAATCTTTGCAATTTTCTCTTAATACTTCTTTGAAAATATATTTATTTTGATTTTAATTTGACTTTCAGATTAACATTATTATAACTGAATAAAAATACCAATACTGGATAATAATTTCTAATAGACTTCAATACCGAAAGGATGGACGGGATGGAATTTCTTGCCAGCATTATGATTCTCTCACAGTTAATATTTACATTTATTGCAGGACTTTATTTTTATCAAAACCTTAAAGGCAATAAACACAGCGAAAAGTATCTTATCAGTGATTCAAAATCCGAAATAGCAAAGCTTAATTTAAAGCGTTCAATAAAGCTGACCGAACCCCTTGCCGAGAAAATCCGACCTAAAGATTTTGACCAGATTATAGGTCAGGAACAAGGACTTGCTGCACTAAGAGCAGCACTATGCAGTCCGAACCCACAACATGTTATAATATATGGTCCTCCGGGTGTTGGTAAAACTGCTGCTGCAAGACTTGCTCTTGATGAAGCAAAGAAACTTAGACTTTCTCCTTTTGGCAGGTTTTCCAAATTCATCGAGGTTGATGCAACCACTTTGCAATTTGACGAAAGAAACATCGCCGATCCACTTTTAGGTTCTGTCCATGACCCAATCTATCAAGGTGCAGGGGCATACGGTGCAATGGGCATACCAAGACCAAAACCAGGGGCTGTTACAAAAGCTCACGGCGGAGTACTTTTTATTGACGAGATTGGAGAATTACATCCCATTCAGCTAAACAGACTGTTAAAGGTTTTGGAAGATAGAGTTGTTAAGCTTAACAGCGTTTATTATTCCCCAAGCGACAAAAACATACCAGCACATATTCATGATATATTTAAAAATGGGTTTCCAGCGGACTTCCGGCTTGTGGGAGCAACCACAAAAAGCCCTGACGAACTACCTTCAGCACTGCGTTCCAGATGCGCCGAGATTTTCTTTAAGCCTCTTAATAAGGAGGAGCTTGAGTTCATATCTGAAAATGCAATCAATAATAGTGGCTTTAAATCGGATTTAAATGCCGGGAAGTTGATTTCAAAGTATGCCGCAAACGGCAGAGACTGTGTAAATATCGTTCAGATGGCTGCGTCAATGGCTTCTGTTGCAGGGCGAGAATCAGTGTTATCGGAGGATATTGAAAATGTAGTTGAGTTTGGTAGGTATTCCCCTAAGATGGAACACAAGCTTACAGGAGATGAGAAAATTGGAGTTGCAAACGGACTTGCAGTAAGTGGCATTTGTCATGGACAAGTCCTGACTATTGAAGCCACTGCTGAAAAGGCCAAAGGCAAAGGGGAACTTCGAATTTCAGGAATGATTGAAGAAGAGGAACTAAGCAGCAGAGGAGGAAGGCTTAAAAGACAGTCAACCGCTAAATCCTCCGTTTATAATTCATTAACCCTTTTAGAGAACCTTACTAACGTGAACTGGAAGACTTATAATATTCATATAAATTTTCCAGGGGGAATGCCGGTTGACGGACCATCAGCAGGTGTTGCAATATTTGTTGCTTTGTATTCAGCAATATTTAAAATACCTGTACCCTCAAAGATAGCCATAACAGGTGAAGTGTCCATACACGGTAAAGTATGTCCTGTTGGTGGAGTATATGATAAAATAGAAGCGGCGCACCTTTCAGGAGCAGAGCTTGTAATTGTTCCCTCTATGAACAAGCAAAATATATTTGATAAAATACCTGTTGAAGTAAAGTATGCGGAAAGTATTTCACAGGTTCTTGAGACAGTTTTTAAAAACAATATACAAGACTTGCAGTACAAGCCCGTTAACCCACAGTCTTTAGCGGCTAATGTAAACAGGAAAATTGCTACTATGAAATGACTTGATTTTTAACAAAATACCTCGTCTGAGGCATTTCTAAGCTAAAACAAAATGTATGTTCCCCATTACCAACAAAAGCCCCTTAAGGGGCTTTTGTTTCGTTGTTCGTAGTTAGGGTTTATTACATAATTTTAGTCTTTTTTTTACTAAAAATGTAAACATTTTATAGCTTTTTAAAAAATCTCATGCTAAAATAGTGTGAGTTCGATCTAAAAATTAAACATGATTCATTAAATTCTGATTAAAATTATAACCAATTGTATATCTCTGGTTATATATTATTTAGGAATTGTTTCAGGAGGATAAAAATGAACAATTTATTGGTTGCTCAGTCAGGAGGACCTACGGCAGCTATTAATGCCACTTTAGCAGGTATTATACAAGGAGCAGCTACAAGTTCGTCCGTTGACAAGGTATATGGGGCTGTAAACGGTATTGTAGGGGTTTTGGAAGAAAGATTTGTGGAACTAAATGATATATTAAAGGATTCTGCTACAGCCGAACTTCTCATACAAACCCCTGCTGCTGCTCTTGGGTCATGCCGTTTTAAGCTTAGTTCTCCAGAAAAAGACGAAAGCCACTTTGAAACAATATTGAATGTACTAAAGAAATATGAAATTAGATATTTCATTTACATAGGCGGAAACGATTCAATGGATACTGTGGACAAGCTGTCAATGTACTTGAAAAACAAAGGCATTAATGATATTTTTATAATGGGAGCGCCAAAGACCATTGATAATGACTTGGCTGAAACTGATCATTGTCCAGGATTTGGTTCTGCCGCAAAATATATTGCAACAACCTTTGCTGAATTGGAACGTGATATTTCCGTATACTCTGCCCCTGCTGTCACCATTGTTGAAGTAATGGGACGTGACGCAGGCTGGCTTACAGCAGCTTCCGGTTTAGCTCGTTTAAATGGTTTCACAGGACCTAGATTTATTTATTTATGCGAAGAAATTTTTTCTATTGATGGTTTTATTTCTACCATTGAAAAAGAACTTAAGGTAAATCCCAAAAAAGGGATTCTGGTTGCCGTCAGCGAAGGAATAAGGGATTCAAAGGGCGTTTATATAGGTACCCAGGGACAAAAGGAAAAAGTCGACGTTTTCGGACATAGTTATCTGGCAGGAGCAGGAAAGGTACTTGAGAGCATAGTCCATGATAATATCGGCTGCAAAACCAGAGCAGTGGAATTGAATTTAATGCAAAGAGCGGCCAGTCATATAGCTAGCCTTACGGACTTAAACGAATCTAGAATGCTTGGATTGAAAGCCCTACAAAGAGCAACTGAGGGTGCAACTGGTGAAATGGCTGCGATACTACGAAAATCAAGTGACCCATATGATGTTTATTATTCATCAGTGCGTGTTTCAGATGTTGCCAATAAAGTTAAAACTGTACCCTCCAGCTATATAAATAAAGACGGCAATGATATTACTGATGCTGCAATTCAGTACATAAAACCGCTAATTCAGGGAGAGGTTAATATCGTATTCCAAAACGGTATTCCTAAACATATAAAGCTTTATTAGCATCAGGGGTGTTTATGATAACATTGTTTTTTAGTCCAATAATCGGAGCAGTTATAGGTTATTTTACAAACTGGCTGGCAATTAAAATGCTTTTTAAACCCTACAAGGAAATGCGAATAGGGAGTTTGAAAATGCCTTTCACCCCCGGATTGATACCCAAAGAGCGTTACAGGCTGTCAAAAGCTGTTTCAAATACTATCGGCGAGCATCTTCTTACAGAGGATGCTGTTTTGGAGTCCTTATGTTCCGATCGAGTTATTGACGCCCTAAAATGCGCTTTACTAAAGTATTTTGAGGGTTTAAAACAGTCGGAAGATACATTAGAAACTTTGCTTGAAAGGTATTTCAATCTAAATAGGGATGACATTGAAGCAAGATTTGAAAGCTTTTTAAGAGAATCAATAATTAGCAACTGTAAAAAAGCAGAGCAATTAGCAGAGGACAGACTTTTTCACTTTTCAGAAAATGCTACTTTTGCAGATGCAGACCAGAAAACAATCGGAGACTTTTTAACGATTTATTTACAGGATAAAATAGATATTATAATAGAAGAAAATACTGAAAATATTAATGCTTTTTTCCTTGGGATTTTGAACAATGAGCAGTTTGACATAATTATAAAGCCTATTGCAGTGAAGATCATAAACAGTTCCTTAGGCGGATTTATACGCATGTTCGTAAGCTCCGAAAAAATTTATGAAAGTGCAAAAAAGAATTTTATTTCATACTTTTCCGATACAGAAAACATTTCTAAAACTGAATCTGTAATAAAAAATTTAAAGACTGACTTGTTTAGCATTAAACAAAAAGATGTATTACTTTTGCTTTCTAGAGAAAAATCTGAACTCATATATAATAAATTTTTAAGTGCCATTCAAGAGCTTACAAAAGGCGAAACCGGCGATGTTATGTTTAAAAACTTCTGTCAATGGTTTCTTGATAAGGCTCTATGTTTAAAACTCCGGATTTTTGTTGCAAGATTAAACGACGAAAACTTCAATGTAATTTTGGATTTTGTTTCATGCAGATATAAAGAAATGGTTAATAATTTTCTTCCCGGTATTTTGAATGTTCTGGATTTGCCTCAAATGATTGAGGAGAGGATTAATTGCTTTGAAATGGATTATGCGCAAAATATTATTGTAGGAGTTGTTAAGAAAGAACTAAACGCCATAACATACCTAGGTGGTACTCTGGGGTTTATAATCGGATTTATACCTGTTCTATTACATTTATTCGAAATCCGTTAATTCTTCTATTCCATACACTTAATTTTGTATTGTTTATAAAAGCTGCTCATTTCTATTTAAATTGCTATAAACAAGTTTCAAGGGGGGTTTATGCATGAATAATCATAGCCACGGTCATGGACATGGGCTTGGAGACAAAATAGCTACAAATAAACTTATAATTCTTTACTTTATCGAAAAAGCATCAACTGCTATTTCAAACCAACAGATATCCCAATTCGCCCTTGAATTTGGCTATATGGAATATTTTGAGATGCAAACTGCTATCACAGAACTTTGTGACGCAGGGTATATAGATACAACAACCCAAAGAGACAAGAATTTGTTCTTCATTTCAGATGAAGGTACTGAAGCACTCAATTATTTTTTGCACCTATTACCTGAAGATGCTAAATTTAATATCAATTCTTATCTAAGTGCAAATAAACGAAAACTCCAAGTGGAAATGGATGTTTCGGCAAACTATTTTCCTATGGCAAATGGGGAATACTTAGTGAAATGCGCATTACTCGAAGGGACTGGTGAGCTTTTAATGGAGATTGTACTAGTATCGGCATCAAAGGAACAGGCTATTCAGATCTGTAATAATTGGAAGCTGAACACCAGTAAGTATTACAGAGAATTTACAGCAGCTCTTAATGAAAGTGATTTGAGTTCGAATACGCCTGAACAGACTAACTCAAATTAAATTTTAAAATAAACCACTGTCTTTATTGGAAGGAATAATAGCCCAACATATAAAATATATAATAACCGGGAAGCCGTGGCACAGGAATACCAAGATGACCCACATAATTCTAACCAGTGAAGGATCAAAGCCGTAACATTCGCTTATTCCGCCGCACACACCTGCTATCATTTTGTTTTTTGAGGAGAGAAATAGTTTCTTCATATAAGAATACACCTACATTTATTAAGATAATATTAATTTTGCAGCATTATTATATACGTAATCAAATTTTATATGTCTGCTGCATTTATCCAGAGCAACAGGTATTAATCTGGTAATTTATTCAAATACGTATTTATTAATCAGATATGGTATAAAGTACAAATATAAGCATATATATAAGATTAATTATCAAAAGGCTTAGCTACTACATTTATTAAGAATTTATTAACTATATTGATCTAAAATAAACAATTTGTAAAGAGATAATAAGGCATTTTTTTAAAAAAACGCATGAAATATGCCTTATTCTCGGAATATTTGAAAAGATAATTATCTTTTCTTTAAAGGTCGTAATTGTATATATTTAGGAATTTTTTACTTGAAAAATAAAAATATTCATGATATACTTCACTATGGCATGTGCTTAGCCTATTATTTTTAAAGGAGGATTTATTTAATGAAAAAAGTTTTATCAGTACTTATGATGATTGTTATGGTTTTATCTCTTGCTGCTTGTGGTGGTGCTAATGACGCAACTGCTGTTAAGGATGCTGCGGATGCTTACTTAAAAGGTATGCAAGAAAAAGTTAGCTCAACAGATGCTTTAAAAGCTAATTTCGAAAATTTAGGAATGACTTTTGAAGATGCTGACCTTGCTGCTCTTGCTGAAGTTTTTGCATTCACTTATACTCTTGGCGAAGCTAAGGTTGAAACTGACAAAGCAACTATTCCTGTAACAATTGAAATGGTTGACTTAGGCGTAGTTACTCAAAGCATGCTTCAAGAAATAGGTACTATTGACCAAAACGATCCTAAAGCTGTAGTTGATTTAATGACTAAGGTAGCTAAAGATACTGAAAAAGTTAAAACAGAAATTGAGCTCAAAGCTAACAAAACTGATGGTAAATGGGTAATTGAAGAACTTGATGGATTACAAAACGCTACTCCAGCTCCAACACAAGATGACACAATGATTCCTGAAGATGGAGCTACTGATGGTACTATAGATGGAGCTACTGATGGTACTGTAGATGGAGCTACTGACGGTACTGCTACTGATGGAGCTACTGATGGAGCTGCTGACGGTACTGCTACTGACGGTACTGCTACTGATGGTACTGCTACTGACGGTACTGCTACTGATGGTACTGCTACTGACGGTACTGCTACTGACGGTGCTGCAGTTCAACCAGCTCAATAATAATTGATACTTTTGTATAAAAAATATTAGGCTTAGTATTAATAGAAAGTAAGGGTGCAAATTTGATTTGCAACTTTTTTGTGACTTTTTTTCAATAAATTTACAATTTTGTGTAAACAAGTACAAATATTCTACGTAATTATATATGTATAGCTAAGTTTGAAAAAACTCATAAGAAAAAGGTTTGTATTTAAAACAATAAAGTAAATAATGCTTGCTATACTTCAGAAGTATCACTTTTGTTGTGCTTCAAAATGCAATGTTATTTTTTCAGCAACCTCTTTCTCCTTCTCTCCATTAATCTGCACAATTATATCGCTGCCAGTTTTAATTCCTAGAGAAAGAAGATTAAGTATACTCTTTGCGTTTGCCTTTTTGCTTCCGTAAATAAAGGTTATATCCGTGTTCATAAATAAGCTAGCGAAAGAAACAAACATGGATGCATGGGTTGCTTCAAAACCTGATTTTAGTTGTATTTTTTTCTCAACCATAAGTTCACCCCAACTGATTTTTAAACTTAGGGGGTGTTCCCACTAAGCTATATTAACGACAATCTTTTAGACTTATATTCCGTCAGCTACCCTTTGGCACATCATTATTAACACTATAGTTAAAAATGAGTCAAAACATAACGTTGCACCGTTACAGTATTACATAATTTTCCACCATGCAACTCACTTTTTCCTACTAGGAG
>CAZTAY010000102.1:0-10290 GCA_964611655.1 uncultured Eubacteriales bacterium | reverse complement strand
CTCCATCTTCTTATATGGATATTATTACCTTTTACACGGAAGAATATTTAGCATCAATCACCACTCTAGCTTTATTAAATTTTTAACCTAAAACCATATATTTTATTGAAAAGAGAAGTGCTAATCTATTTATTAATATACCGTTGGTAGCAAACTCGTTTGTGTAATACGATTATCAATTGAATTATACGCCCTGCCACACGAGTATAGTAAATCCACTGGCGCAGAGCGTATGCTTCGGTTCTATTTTAATCGAAACAGCTATAGATTAGTACTTCTCTTTCAATTTAGATTGTTTTCATTGTGGAGTCTTTGAAGTCGACTACTCACCTTATTCTGAATACTCCAAATTTATTTTTATTATTTCAGGAATGTTGAGAAACCTATATGGGTATCTCGTCATACCTATTCCACTACTGGTATACATTCTCAAAGAAATATTTGTATCAATTTCCTTTTCAGAATAAAAACCTTTCATGAATTGTCCTGCCCCCTCTGGAAGAAGTTTCGTGGTCAGAAAAGGAATATTTACTTGCCCACCATGGGTATGGCCTGACAGTAAAAAATTTTCACTTCCATTTTCAATAAATTGTGAAACAATTGGTTCATGGGCAATGATTATATTAAACAATTCACTTTTAATTTTGTAAAGTGATGGGTCAGTCCAGCCCATAAGGTAATCATCAAATCCAATTAGCCTTATTCCATAGTCTTCTAGTACAACACTCTCATTATCTAATATTTCAAAGCCAGAAGATGCCATAAAATCCTCATAAATACGAACAGTACCTCCGCCATAGTCATGGTTACCCCAGACCGCATATTTACCTACTTTCGCTTCTATTCTACTCAGTTCTTCTTTTAGGTATTCTAAATCCATAACATCACGGTCACGTGCATAGTTGTCAAGTAAATCTCCACCAAAAACTACAATGTCTGGTTTTGTTTGATTAATCTTTTCTACAATATCTTTAACATTACTGACATCATATAATTTTCCAAAATGAGTATCTGTAAAGTAAACTACTGTACAAGGCTTAATTGGTATTTTGGATTCAATGGCAATAGATTTGATTGTTAATAAATTTGGCTCAATAAAGCGAGCATATCCAACTATGAATACAAAAACTATAGTTATAATAAATATGAACAAAAGAATTCTTTTTTTCAAAAGTTTTACCTCTTTCTTAGTACTGGAATATAAGCAAACTCATTCTTTTTTATAATAAGAAATAAAATTGCCACAAATAGTCCAAGAACCTCTGCTACTGGAACCGCCATCCAAACGCCTGTTTCACCCAATATATTCGGAAGAATTATTATAGCGCCTACAATAAAAATAAAGGTTCTAGAAAAAGATATAATTGCAGATGTCTTCCCATCAGAGAATGCTGTAAACATTGACGAAGAAAAAATACCTAATCCCATAACAATAAAAGCCAGAGAGTATACAGATAAACCTTCAAGCGTAATAGTATAAACATCACTATTTATAGGCGTGAAAATGGTCAATGCCTTGGGTACTGTTAGATGAATTAAAATATTTGCCAATATTGTACTTATAATTAAAAACAATATGCTGTTTTTAAATAAACTTTGTAATTGTTCCCTATCCCCTTTTCCGTACTTATAACTAAAGATAGGAGCAATTCCGTTCGAATACCCGAAATAGAGAGCAGTAACTATATATTGGAAATATAAGATTATAGTAATGGATGCAACTCCATCTTCTCCATAGATCTGTAATAAAATATAATTAAACAAAAATGCCGTTGCTGCATTTGCTAAATTTGTTACCATTTCTGATGAACCATTAGTACATGCTTGGAGTAGTACTTTCCAATCAAATTCTGGTTTAACAAGGTGTAACGGGTTATTTTTAGCAGTTACGAAAAATATTAAACCTACAAGTGCAGGTATACAACAACCTATTCCAGTGGCGATTGCTGCGCCTGCAACACCCATATTAAGCTTTGCAATAAAAATATAATCCAGTACAATATTTGTGACACCTGCTAATAATGTAACAATCAGACCTAAAGTCGGTTTCCCCGCCGTTACAAAAAAGGTCTGAAATGCACTTTGAAGAAAAATTGCAGGCGTAAAAATAAATATTATTCTGGCATAAATAATTGATATAGGTGCTTGCACTGGACTTGCGCCTAAAAATAAAACAATTTCTTTAGTAAATATGTATCCTATGATGGCAAAAACTAAACTGAGTAATATTTCTATTACAATAAAAAAACTTAAATTTTTTTGTGCTTCTTTTTGATTTCCTTCACCTAATTTTCTTGCAACAATAGCACTTCCTCCTGTTGCAATCATAATTGCTATTGCCATTTCAATTGCCATAGCAGGATAAAACATGTTTACTGCTGACAAAGCTGTTGTTCCAATTAAATTGGACACAAACATACCATCAACAATGATGTACATTGACAAGCTAATCATCATGATGATGTTAGGTATTGCAAATGATAGTAATGAAGTAAATGTAAACTTCTTAGCTAATGTATTCTTCATTTTGTATTTCCTTCTTTAATAATTCATAATATTTTGTATTGCTGTCGATTAGTTGATTCCTCAGATCTACACCTAAATTAATCATAGCTCTTTCCTCCATTTTGTGAAGCTTATCTAGTATAGAGGATGCATATATCTTCCCATTTTCAGTGAACATAATTAGACGTTCTCTTTTGTTCTCCTTATTTTCGGAAATTGTAATATATCCTTTTTTAACAAAATTAAGTAAAATGCCATGAACCGTTTGTTTAGGCAATGCCCACCAATCACAGATTTGTTTTTGAGTGCATATGTTATGTTCATCTAAAGTATACAGTATAACTAAAGCATTAAAATTTAATTGATGCTTTTTCGCCCACAACCTATATAAATCCAATGTACTGCTCAAAGCAATATTTACGAGTTTAATTTGTTCACGGATCTCCATTTCGACCTCCAAAATTAGTACTAATTAGTACCGTATAATAATAGTACGTATTAGTACCATTGTCAACGATAAACTATTATTTTAATTTAATTTTAATAATTCAATTTAAAATTATGATTGTTTGATCCCTGAACTTATTCATGAATAGTGTTTTCTTTTTGTAATTTTTTCTTAGCATAAAATTCATTTTTATTTGTAAAAAACTCTTTCATTATTATTTAATTTTGCGTATAATGTCTTTATATAAAAATAATCGTCATACAATAATTTACAGTTTTTGACATAAACTTGAAGCCAATTTTTGATTATTAATATTATTATTTTATTGACGATATTTCTAATATGTAAAATAAATTCTTATGTTTTATATTATTGATTGCAAATTAAATATGTCGTTATTCTATTTGATAGTTTTTATTTAAAAAAATTAATAAAAACAAAATAAAAAAAGACTTAATTTCCATTATATTGATTATAAATAAAAATTGATAAATTGACGATATAATAAAGGAGAACAAAAGAATGTTTGACGCTGATATTGGTATTGACCTGGGAACCGCAAGTGTTCTGGTTTACATAAAAGGAATGGGGATTGTTTTAAAAGAACCATCCGTTGTGGCAATCGACAAAGAATCAAACACTATTTTGAGAGTCGGAGAGGAAGCCCGTTTGATGCTAGGCAGAACTCCGGGCAATATAGTGGCTTTAAGACCTCTTCGAGAGGGTGTTATTTCTGATTATGACATTACAGAAAAAATGCTTAAGCATTTTATAAATAAAGCTGTTGGTGGTAGGCTTGTTAGAAAACCAAGAATTGCAGTTTGTGTTCCTTCAAGTGTAACAGAAGTTGAAAGAAGAGCAGTTGAAAATGCAACCAGGCAAGCTGGAGCAAGAAAAGTTTTTGTTATTGAAGAGCCTATTGCGGCTGCAATTGGCGCTGGAATTGATATTTCAAGAGCTTGTGGCAGTATGGTAGTTGACATTGGCGGCGGAACAACAGATATTGCTATTATATCCTTAGGCGGAGTAGTTATCAGTACTTCTATTAAAGTAGCTGGTGATAACTTTGACGAAGCGATTGTTAGATATATGCGTAAAAAACATAATTTGTTAATAGGAGAGCGTAGTGCAGAAGCTCTTAAAATAAACATTGGCACTGTCTATCCAAGAACTGCAGAAGTTTCAATGGACATTCGCGGAAGAAATTTAATAACAGGACTTCCAAAAACCATTAATATAAGTTCTGAAGAAATGTATGAGGCGCTTTTTGAAACTGTAAGCGTTATTGTTGATTCAGTCCATTCGGTGCTTGAAAGAACTCCTCCTGAACTTGCCGCTGACATTGCAGACCGCGGAATGGTTCTAACAGGCGGAGGTAGTTTAATATACGGACTTGACAGACTTTTAAAAGAAAAAACCGGTATCAATGCTGTTATAGCAGAGGACGCTGTGTCATGCGTAGCTATTGGTACAGGTAAATATATTGAATATATAGGAAGCACAAGAGCTAAAGATTTAACCCACAAAGGAATTCAATCTGAATAGTTAAAAAAATCTAATTAGGGAGGTTAATTTATGATTAAAGGTTTATATGAATCTGCTTTAGGCATGATCACACAAATGCATAGAATGGATGTAATTTCAAACAACCTCGCTAATGCAGACACTATTGGTTATAAAAAAGATATTGTCTCAACTTCATCTTTTCCAGAAATGCTTGCAAACAGACTTCATGATAAAAATAATTTGAATATTTTAAATTCGAAAAGAATTGGCGGACTATCACTAGGCGTTCGTATAGATTCCATTCATATCGATTATACTCAAGGAAATTTAAAACGAACTGATTCTACATTTGATATTGCTATTAACGGTTCAGGGTTTATTGCTGTTGATTTGGCAGGACAAGAACGTTATACAAGAGATGGTGCACTAAAACTTAATAATAATAGAGTTTTAATGACAAGCGAAGGGAATATAGTTAAAGGCGTAAATGGCAACACTATTACAGTACCTGACGGAATTGTTTCAATAGATCCAAAAGGTAATTTGTTTGTCAATGATGAGTACATAAACACTATAAAGCTTGTTAGCTTTGATGATAAAGACTTAGGTAAACTAAGAAAGACAGAAAACAATCTTATAGCAGCACCAACGGATATTCAAACAAAGCCATTTACAGGTACGATTTCACAAGGATTTGTTGAGGGATCAAATGTAAACACAGTTAGAGAAATGGTTGACATGATTTCAGTATCAAGAGCATATGAATCTAATCAAAAAATGATTCAAACTCAAGATGCCACATTAGGCAGGGCTGTAACAGAGATTGCCAAAAAGTAATTATTTACACTTAATACTTTAAATCTTTTGGGTAGAATAAGTTTAAGGTTATTAACTTGTTCTGATAACGGGAGGAGATTATTCTATGATGAGATCACTTTGGACAGCAGCTTCTGGCATGTCTGCCCAACAAATGAACATAGACACTATATCTAATAACCTTGCAAATGTTAATACTACTGCATACAAAAAAGAAACCTTAGAATTTAAATCTCTTATGTATCAAACAGTTAATAAAGCAAATGCAAATGCTGCTAATGCTGCCAATAATGCTAATGCTGCCAATAATGCTAATGCTGCCAATAATGCTGCTAACGCCAATGGGAATAATGCAAACGTTACTACTGCATTGTCAACTCCTGTTAACTTACAAGTTGGTCTTGGTGTAAGACCTTCTGCAACTTCTCGTTCTTTTGAACAGTGTATGTACCAGACAACGGATAATCCAACTGATTTTCTAATTGACGGGGACGGTTTTTTTGTAGTTGATAGAGGTGATGGTACTATTGGATATACAAGAGACGGTAGTTTTAAGCTTTCAAACGAAGAAGACGGCTTGGCTCTTGTAACTTCCGGCGGAGAATATATTCTTGATACAGAAGGCGAAAGAATTATTATCCCTCTTGATGTTAACATTAAGGATTTAGTAGTTAACACAGACGGAACTTTCACTTATGTTGATACTGAAGGTGAAACAATAGACCTCGGAATCCAATTTGATATTGTTCAATTCTCTAATAAACAAGGTCTTGAAGCAATTGGTTCGAATCTTTATGCTGCAACTGGTTCCTCCGGCGAACCAATTAAAGAATCCGATGGCGAGGTTAACAAACCTAGTAAAGTTAGACAAAGAATGCTTGAGGCATCTAATGTATTGATAGCTGATGAAATGATTAAAATGATTGTAGCACAAAGAGCATATGAAGTTAATTCAAAAGCAATTCAAACTTCAGATGAAATGCTTGGCCAAGCAAATCAATTAAAACGATAGATTAATACCCCCAATTTAAATTTGGGGGCGTAACTATTTAAAAGGAGTAAATTATGATTAATCCTTTAACAAGTAACTCTATGTATGATGCTTCTTTAAATGGAGTAAATTTAAAAAAAGATGAAACTAAAGCTGAATCTTTTGAAAATGCTTTAAAAGCTGCCGCAGCAGAAAAAGATGATGAAAAATTAAAACAAGCCTGTCAAGACTTTGAGAGTTATTTTATACAGATTATGTTTAAAGAAATGCGAAACACTACAATGACTGGTCAAGGACTTATTCCAACAAGTAATGCTGAAGAAATATTCCGCTCAATGCTCGATGAAGAATTCTCAAAAGAAGCTGCTAAAGGCGAAGGAATGGGTCTTGCAAAAACCTTATACGAACAAATGAAAAGACAGGGCACTAGTGTATTAAATGAATAATTTTTCAAATCTAATATGCCTCAGAATATGGGGCATAATTTTTTAATTACAATTAATAATGACAATAAAAGGAGATATTAAAATGTCTAAGAGATTATTTACTTCTGAATCTGTCACAGAAGGACATCCTGATAAAATATGCGACCAAATTTCTGATGCAGTTCTTGATGCAATTTTAAAACAGGATAAAGCCGCTAGAGTTGCATGTGAAACAATTACAACCACTGGTCTGGTTTTTGTAACAGGCGAAATAACAACAAACTGTTATGTTGATGTTGAAGAGATTGTCCGTAACACCATTAAAGAAATCGGTTACGACAGGGCAAAATATGGTTTTGACTATGATACATGTTCTGTTATAACTGCTTTGAAAGGTCAATCTCCAGACATTGCAATGGGTGTTGATTTAGCTCTTGAAGCAAGGGAAGGTCAATTAGAGTTTGATGACGGAAAAAACATCGGTGCAGGGGATCAGGGTATGATGATTGGATTTGCTTGTGACGAAACCCCTGAACTTATGCCAATGCCTATCCTGCTTGCTCACAAATTAACAAAACAACTGTCAAAGGTAAGAAAAGAAGGTGTTTTGCCTTACCTAAGACCTGACGGAAAATCTCAGGTTACGGTTGAATATGACGGCGACGAAGTAAAAAGAGTTGACACCATTGTAATTTCTTCACAGCATAGCCCAGAAGTTTCACATGAACAAATCGAAAGAGATATTATCGAAAAAGTGATTCAAGCAGTAATACCTACAGAACTCTTAGATAAAAATACCAAATATTTTATAAATCCAACAGGCAGGTTTGTTGTAGGAGGCCCTAAAGGCGATGTGGGGCTTACCGGAAGAAAAATAATCGTAGATACATATGGTGGCTATTCAAGTCATGGAGGTGGCGCATTCTCTGGAAAAGATCCAACAAAAGTGGATCGTTCAGGTGCTTATGCAGCAAGGTATGTTGCCAAAAATATTATTGCTGCTGGGCTTGCAAAAAAATGCGAACTGGAAGTTGCCTATGCAATTGGTGTAGCAAAACCAGTATCCCTTTATGTAAACACCTTTGGCACCGGAAATTTGCCTGATGAAGTCATAACGGACATTATAAATAAATATTTTGATTTAAGACCATCGGCTATTATTGAAGAATTCGACTTAAGACGTCCAATTTACAAACCAACTGCTGCTTACGGACATTTTGGCAGGACAGATCTTGAGCTTCCATGGGAGAAAACAGACAAAATAAATGTACTGTCACAGTACTTAAAATAATTTAGTTTTGGTCATTATATTAGGAGCTACAGATGTATGAATCATTTAGAGAAATATGAAAGTTTAAAATCATTAATAAAAAAAATTGGAAAGATTGCTGTTGCATATTCAGGAGGGGTTGACTCTTCCTTGCTTTTAAAAGCCTCATATGATGCTTTAGGCACAAATGTAATAGCAATTACAGCAGTCTCTGAAATACACACAGACAAAGAGATTAAAGAAGCCTCTGCCCTTACTAAAAAGCTAGGAATACCGCATATACTGTTGCCTATTAATGTTCTTGAAAACAATGATTTTTGTAGTAACACACAAGATCGGTGTTATTTTTGTAAGAATTTAATTTTTGGTGAATTTTTAAAAAAGGCAAATGAATTGGGCTACAGCAATTTAGCCGAAGGTTCAAACCTTGATGATGACAACGATTTCAGACCAGGATTTAAAGCTGTTCTAGAAATGGGTGTTCATAGTCCTTTGAAATCGGCAGGTCTTAGGAAGACTGATATTAGGTATATTGCTAGAGAACAGGGTCTTAGCGCATGGGACAAGGCTTCTGCGCCATGTCTTGCCACAAGAATTCCCTATGGTAATGATATTTCCTTAGACAAGCTTAATATGGTTGGCCAGGCTGAGGAATTAATGGGGTCACTTGGTTTTAAGCAATTTAGAGTACGGCATTTTGGGGATTTTGCAAAGGTAGAGGTACTACCTGAGGACTTTTCATGGTTCTCGGACTTTCAAAAGTCTGAAATGCTTTTTAAACAATTTGAATCTATTGGGTTTAAAAATGTTTATTTAGATTTAAAAGGCTATAGAACCGGAAGTATGAATGAGTTATTATAGATACCAAACAGTAACAAGATATGGTAAAATAAAAGAATGAATCACCGTATGCCAAGAAATGCAAGACCGAAAGGGATATATAAACTAAGGGTAGGTATTGTAGCTGAAAAAATGGGTAACCAAATACTTTCTCCGCTCCAAAATGATAAAATCATGAATAGTCTGCTTTATGAGGTCTGGTTCGAAATTAGACTTATGTGTGAACCAGCTAATTAGGCATTGTCATGGAAAAAGCTGCTTCTCACCGAAAAAAGCAGCTTTTTTCTATTTCCAATGATTAATGGCATTAAAGAATCTTTCTGCACCTTATTCTCCTAAACTAAATGATATTAGAAATCTTTGACTAGGCTTCGAAAATCCCTTCCTCTCTTTTCCTCTTTGATGATGCTTTGCATTACTGTTTTACTTGAAATGTACTATACAATAAAACTTTTGTTCGCTTTTTTATAGCATAAATGCCGCAAATGCGGCATTTATGTTAAGTGCTATTTATATAAACCTGCTCGATCGTTAAAAACAAGTAATCTAATCATGTCTTCAGTCAGATTTAGTTTGCCTTTATCGTCGCCTTGTACAATTCCTTTTTCGATGAGTTTACTGATTGTAGGTTTTCCCCAAGCTGGAATATCGTTTAGACTGTCATATCTTTTTACCAATTCTTCGTCATCCTCCTCTGTCTTATTTTTTTCCCAAGGCATAGTAGCGTTATCCGGTACTTTTTCGCCTTTTTGAAGCATGGAAAGGGTTAATCCGTTTGTAAACTGCATATGCGGTGTATCAACAAATCCAACCCAACTTCCTCCCCATTCTCCACCCATTTCTGTCCATATTTTTCCGGCAACACTAAAGAAATTATCATCAGAAAATTCCTTACCGGAGATATTCAAAAATATATCAAACGCAAGTCTATAATTATGAATAGATTGTCCACCTTTTGCATTAGTGACAATATTTCCTGAACGGGTTCGTCCTTGTTGGTATAAATAATCTTGGTATTCTTTGTCTCTGTATGTTGCTGAAAAACCAACTTTTGTATAACCTTTTTCACCCATTCTTTTAACCAATTCCAGAGCACCACGTTTTAATGCGGGATGGAGGTCGTCAAGACTTCTGCTGTTTATCATTTTTACCTCCCAAATTATAAAATCCTTTAGGTCGTGTTCCCAATAATCTACTGACAATCTTTCAGACTGATTTAATAATACTGATTAAAATCGTTAGACAACTATCAGTCAAGGCATTACTGTCTATTATGCGTTGTCACATCTTCCTCAAGTGGTTAAAAATCAAATTAAAAAATCTTGCCATTCCATTAATGGTATCACATCCTAAGTAGCTATAAAAATTGCTATTACGCTTTCTTACAAATTATGCTACATTATAGTATATTATAAAATCAATTATTTTGTTAATAATGATTTGATACTAAAGAAATGCACAATAATACTATATCAATTTTTAGTTGCCT
>CAZTAY010000101.1:0-10328 GCA_964611655.1 uncultured Eubacteriales bacterium | reverse complement strand
AATTGAAAATGCTGAAGTTATAGAAAAAAACACTCTTGTTTTACCTGAAAAAAAGAGCAATCATATATTAAATTTAGAGCAAGAAAATGCGGTAAACGGACTATTTGAACTAGTTATAAAGAACGAACCTTCTGTTGCATTGTTACATGGTGTCACAGGTAGCGGAAAAACAGAAGTTTATATGAACATAATTGAACAAACTATTAAACTAGGCAAGCAAGCAATTGTTTTAGTGCCGGAGATATCACTGACACCTCAAACTGTGGGCAGGTTTGTAGAAAAATTTAAGGACTTGGTCGCTTTTACACATTCAAAAATGTCATTACGAGAACGATATGTACAGTGGAAAAAGGCAAAAAATGGCGAGGTGTCTATAATGATAGGCCCTCGTTCTGCTATTTTTACACCATTTGAAGATGTCGGAATTATTGTTATTGATGAAGAACATGATCATAGTTATAAATCGGAATACTCACCAAAATATGATACTAAAGAGGTTGCAGAAAAAAGGATAGAATTTTCAAGAGGTTTGTTACTACTTGGAACGGCAACCCCTTCTATAGAGACTTACAATAGGGCCGAAAAGGGCGAGATACAATTGTTTGAGCTTAACAAAAGGGCTAATAAAGATCCCCTTCCGGAAATTTCTATTGTAGACATGAGAAATGAACTGATTAAAGGAAATAAATCCATTTTTAGTCATACATTACTTAATGAGATAAACAAAAACCTAGTAGAAAAGCAACAGACTATATTGTTCTTAAACAGAAGAGGCTATGCTTCCTTTGTTTCATGCAGAAATTGTGGACATGTTGTTGGTTGCCCTAACTGTAACGTTGCTTATACCTACCATATTGATGGAAATAAATTGATTTGCCATTATTGCGGTGATACAATTGTCAACTTATCATCTTGCCCAGATTGTCAGTCAGTTTTTATAAAGCAATTTGGACTTGGAACTCAGAAGGTTGAAGAGGAAATAAATAAAATTTTTCCTCAAGCAAGAACCCTTAGGATGGATTTTGATACTACAAAAAACAAAAATGCACATGAAAATATATTAACCGAATTCAGGGAAGAACGTGCTGATATTTTAATAGGCACACAAATGGTTGCAAAGGGGCATGACTTTCCAAAGGTTACCCTTGTAGGGATCGTTGCTGCGGATATTTCATTAAATGCAGGTGACTTTAGAAGCGCAGAAACAACTTTTCAGTTAATAACTCAGGTGGCAGGCAGGGCAGGGCGCTCGGATCTTACAGGAAGGGTTATAGTGCAGTCATACAACTCATATCATTATGCTTTGCAGTATGCAAAAGAGCAGAATTACAAAGAGTTTTTTAAAGAAGAACTGTTAATAAGGAAAGATATGAACTACCCACCATTTACTGATATATTTGTGGTTATGCTTTCCGGAACAGATGAAAAAAATTTAATTAAATATTGTTTTTATCTATTAGACATAATGAAATACTATAATGAAAAGAGAGACAATTTTTTTGAAATACTTGGTCCTGCACCTGCAAGAATTTCTAAAGTCAAAAACTTGTTCAGGTGGAAGTTAATAATAAAAAGTATAGATGAAGACAGACTTCGTAACTATGTATTATTTTGTATTGATAAAATTAAGCAAAAGGAAGATATGAAAGATATTGTAATAAACCTGACTTTAAATCCTAGCGTGGTTATTTAAAGATCTAAGATGAAATTTTTGGGAGGATAGTATGGCTATTAGACAATTAAGAACAAGCGAGGAAGAGATTTTAAGAAAAAAGTCAAAATTAGTGAAAGAAATCACACCTCAAGTTATTACCCTTTTAGAGGACATGGCAGAAACAATGTATGATGCCCCTGGAGTTGGCCTTGCTGCAGTACAAGTAGGGGTTTTAAAAAGAGTTGTTGTGATTGACATAGGCGAAGGATTAATTGAACTTATAAACCCTGAAATTATAAAGGAAGAGGGTTTACAAAGAACTAAAGAAGGTTGTCTTAGCGTACCAGGTATGACAGGTGCAGTTGATCGTGCTGAGAAACTTACGGTTAAAGCTCTTGACAGAAATGGCAATGAGTTTTCTTTTGATGCTGAAGGTTATTTAGCGGTTGCAATCGGACATGAAATGGATCATTTAGACGGTATTTTGTTTACAGATAAATGTATTGCAGTTGAATACATAGACGATGAAGATGAATAAATGAGGTTATCAAATGGACATTGTTTTTATGGGTACTCCAGCTTTTGCAGTACCAATTTTAGATAGAATTTTACAAGAAGGTCATAACATACTGGCTGTTGTATCACAGCCGGATAAGCCTTCCGGCCGTGGGAAAAAGGTACTCTTCGGTGAAACTAAAAAGTTCGCAATTGAGAAATCCTTGAATATAATGCAGCCGATTAAGGTTAGAGAACCTGAATTTATTTTACAATTAAAATCTTTTAATCCGGATATAATAATAGTAGCTGCATACGGGCAAATACTTCCGACAGAAATATTGGAAATGCCAAAGTACGGCTGTATTAATGTTCATGGCTCATTACTTCCTAAATACAGAGGAGCAGCACCCATTCAGCGTTGTATAATAAACGGCGATAAAACAACAGGAATAACAATCATGAAAATGGCTGAAAAAATGGATGCCGGAGACATGATTCTGAAAGAAGAAATTCCAATTGAATCATGTGACAACTACCAAACTTTGCATGACAAACTGGCTGATTTAGGAGCAAAGTCAATAGTTGATGCTCTAAAACTGATTGAGATGGGTCTGGAAACCTATGAAAAGCAAGACGAGGAATTAGTAACCTATGCACCTATGATTACTAAACAAACCGGCAATATTGATTGGAGTTTATCCAATTCAGATATCATCAATCTTATAAGAGGTCTTAATCCATCACCTGGTGCGTATACATCTTTTAAGGGTGATAAAATTAAAATTTGGTCAGCAAAAGAAATGCCTTCTGAATCTTATTCTTTGATAGCAGACTTTGGTCAGGTTATTGACGTAATTAAAGAAAAAGGAATTGTTGTTAAAACAGGAGAAGCTCCTTTATTATTATTGGAGATTCAATCTCAAGGCGGCAAAAGAATGAGTTGTGCTGATTTCTTGAGAGGAAGAACTGTATTAAAAGGAGATTTATTTGAAAGAACAGAATAAGGGTGGTAATAATGTTTTTTGATTATAGCTATGTTATGTATGTTATGCCGGCTATATTCCTGTCGTTATATGCTCAGTATAAGGTTTCATCAACCTTTAACTCATTTTCTCGGGTGCAATCTTCAAGAGGTATGACAGGAGCACAAGCAGCCACGGCATTGTTACAACGTTCTGGTTTATGGGATGTTAATGTTGAAAGAGTCAGGGGCAATTTAACTGACCATTATGATCCAAGAACTAAAACTTTAAGGCTGTCTGATAGTGTGTTTGATAGTACGTCAATTGCGGCAATCGGCGTTGCTGCACATGAAACAGGTCATGCAGTGCAACATGAGGAAGGCTATATTCCTTTGTCTACAAGGAATTCAATAGTACCTATAGCAAATTTTGCGTCTAAGCTTTCTATGCCATTGATACTTTTAGGCTTTTTCTTTTCCTATTCCGCTGGTTTAGGATATTTCTTAATTGAACTTGGAATAATTCTTTTCGGTGCAGTTGTGTTGTTTCAAGTAATAACATTACCAGTTGAATTCAATGCATCAAAAAGAGCATTGTTAATGACAGAGGATGCCGGAATTCTAACAGATCATGAAGTTCAAGGTGCAAAAAAGGTTCTAAATGCAGCTGCATTAACTTATGTGGCAGCAACAATTGTGGCAATTGCAAATTTACTTAGACTTTTAGCCATATTTGGAAGAAGAGATTAAATTTTTAGCTGGCATAGAAATAATATGTCAGCTTTTTTCAATGTTAATTATCTTGTTTTTGGGAGTAAAATTATGAAAAACAATATAGAAAAATTACGAAATGAAAAGGGTATAACCAAAAAAACACTTGCGGATGAGATTGAAGTCACTTTAGAAACTCTAGTTGCCTTAGAAAATAACAAATATGTTCCATCAATATTATTAGCCTATAGGCTGGCTAAATACTTTCAAAAAAATATTGAGGAAATTTTTGTATACGAAGGGGATTAGCATGAAAGAATTACGACGGGATATAATATTATCGATCGTAGCAATATTAATTGCTTTTGGACTGAACATAATAACATATATTAATTTTGAGACCTTATCCATAAGCGTAATAACTATGGTTTCAGCACTTGCAATAAGCTTTTTATTTAATGGGTTGGTTATCATATTTAGGTGTTTATCATTATTAAAAGATCCTATATCGTACAAAGATTATAAAATATTAAAAAAAGATGAACGATTGAAACTGATTGCATACAAAAGTGGAAGCTATTCATTTATAGTATCTTTAATATTACAAGTTATTGCATTTTACTTTGCTTTAATAATGCTTAATGTTGACATAAAAACTAATACATATATATTAATTATTCCAGTATTTTTTTGTTTGCAAATTATTATCTATTTGATTGTACATTTTATTCTTTCAAAAAGAAACTAATTACTAAACAATTGATAATCAATTTTTATAGATATAATCATATATCCCAAAACAGGACAGTATAATTATGACAAGGAGGGATATTATGAAAAAAGTTATAATATTTTTAGTAGTTGTTATTTTATCGTTTGTTCTAACATCATGTGAAGCCAAAGAACAAGAAGAAGCATCAGCTTTTGAAAAAGTACATAAGCAATTAACCGAAATGAAGACATATAGTTGTGTTGTTGGAATAACTCAGAACTCGAACAAAGGCTCTAAAGAATATGAGGTAAAGCAATTCCATGAGATGTCAGGTCGTTATAGAATGGAAATTGTTTCCCCTGAAAAAGTCGCAGGAAGTATAACTATTTTCGATGGAAAATCAATTATGCAGTTCAATCCAAGGGTTGAAGGCAGTTTAAGAATTGATGTGCCTCCATCACAGATTAGAAACGAGCTATTCCTTGGACAATTCGTTAAAAATTACTTACAATCAGAAGGCGTTGCTGTAAGTGTTGCAAACCTTGACGGTGCAAATACAACAGTATTGGAAGCAATAATACCAGGAGATCATCCATATATGCAAACTGAAAAGTTATGGGTTGATAATGAAACATTCAAGCCTATTAAAATGGTGATTTATGATAAAGATGAAAAAGAAATAATAATTGTTAACTATAGAGAATTTGAGTATAATGTTACATTAGAGGACAGTCAATTTTCAATCAAGTAATGTTAGGAGAGTTATGACTTGGAAGGATACGAAAGAATATTTGCTGAGATTAATTTGGATGCAATTGGAAATAATATAAGAAATATTAAAAAGCATATTAAAGGCCACTCAAAAATAATGGCAGTTGTAAAAGCAGATGGTTATGGTCATGGCGCAATAGAGGTTGCAAAGACTGCTTTAGAAAATGGGGCTGAGTATTTAGGAGTTGCCATAATTGAAGAAGCTCTGGCATTAAGAAGAAGTGGCATAGAAGCCCCTATAATAATTCTAGGGGCTAATTTTCCTAATCATATGGAGTTGGCAATAGAAAACAATATTACACAGACAGTGTTTTCTTTAAATATTGCAAAAGAAATTCAGAAAAAAGCTGAAGTTTTAAACAAGACAGCAAAGGTGCAAATAAAAATAGACAGTGGCATGGGGCGTATTGGTTTTGCTTGTGACAAGGCTGGAGTTGATTCGGCATCCGAGATATTTAAGATGAACAATATTTTGGTCACAGGTATATACACACACCTTTCTTCAGCTGATGAAAACAAAGATTATACATATATGCAATACAATGCATTTAATGGGTTTTTAACCGGACTTAAAAATAAAAATATAGCATTACCGGATATACATATTTCTAACAGTGCAGCGGTTGTTTCTTATGAAGATTATAATCATGATATTGTTCGTACAGGTATAATTATATATGGTTTATATCCATATGAATCAGATTTAGGCAATCCGCTTATGTTAGAAACTGCAATGTCTTTAAAATCTAAAATTACATATATAAAAACTGTTCCGGCAAATATTTCAATTGGATATGGCGCTGCGTTTACTACCAAAAAGGTATCTGTTATTGCAACTGTTGGGGCAGGATATGGTGACGGATATCCAAGACTGCTTTCAGGGGTTGGAAGAGTATTGATAAATGGAGAATTTGCACCCATTGCAGGAAGAATTTGTATGGATCAGTTTATGGTGGATATAACAAACATACAAGGAGTTTCTATAGGTGATGAGGTTGTTTTAATTGGAGCTCAAGGAAATAAGGAAGTTAGTGTATATGAAATTGCAAAAAGGTGCAATACTATTACTCATGATGTAGTCTGTATGATCGGAAAACGAGTTCCGAGAAAATATTTGAAAAATGGTACTGAATATAAAACAGTATATTTATAAAAACATTAACGCTTTGCTCTATATTTGAATAAAATGAAATTATATGGTAACAATATTTAGTGAAGGGAATACACATGATAACGAAAACAGAGGGTGAGGATTTATAGAAACGGACAGCGGAGAGTGAATACTGTGTTAGTACGACGCGGAGACATATTTTATGCCGACTTAAGTCCGGTGGTCGGTTCGGAGCAGGGCGGTATCAGGCCAGTACTTATAATTCAGAATGACGTAGGCAACAGACATAGCCCCACAGTTATATGCGCTGCTATTACAAGTCAAATCAATAAAGCAAAGCTACCTACACATATTGAAATAAACGCAACTAATTATACGCTTGTAAAAGATTCAGTTGTGCTTCTCGAACAAATACGGACAGTCGACAAAAAAAGATTAAGAGAAAAAATTTGTCATCTTGATGATATGGTAATGAATAAAGTTGACAGAGCAATACTTACTAGTTTTGGACTAGGTTAAGCATCAATGTT
Organism: uncultured Eubacteriales bacterium; assembly: GCA_964611655.1. Taxonomy (GTDB): domain Bacteria; phylum Bacillota; class Clostridia; order Lachnospirales; family CAZTAY01; genus CAZTAY01. The sequence goes on along the minus strand of CAZTAY010000101.1, from coordinate 3,380 downwards.
ACCTATAGTATATACACAAAAAGTGTATGGACTATAGGTATTTTTATTGTATAATTAGTGTTATAGTTGTTTCAAAATTCAAAATGTATTTATTGTTGAAGTATTATTTAGTTTAAAGTACAATATAATAATGAATAATTACTACTATACCAAGGAGGGGGAAGAATGAAATTTTTTAAAAACGGAAAGCCGAAATTCATAGTTGCTTTTACTGCTGCTATTTTAATTGTTATCTCTAGTTTAGTTTTCATGAATATAAGCATTAGACAGAACTTGAGTAGTTCAACTTTCCATACATTAGAAGAAATTATGCAACAGCAAAAATACAATTTCACATCAAAGCTAAAAGGTGAATTGTCATTAATAAAGGATCTTGCTTTTTTAATAGCTCCCATGGATAACATTGAGGATGTTTCTTTAGAAACCCTTTCTTTTTTGACTAATAATACAAACTTTGAGTACTTAACCATTTCTGACGTAAATGGGAATGCAATAAACAATGCAGGAATTAAAACAACAGTTAAGGACTTTTCGTATTTCAAGGACACTCTTAAAGGAAAAACAGTTATTTCTGAACCGGTTATGTCAGGTTTTAGAAATGTTAAAGTAATTATTATTTCCGCACCCATAAAGAGTGGTGATAAGGTTATTGGAGCGTTAATGGGATCATATACGGCTGAAAGCCTAAATGAATTGTTTTTGAGCTCATTTGATGGCAAAGGATATGCATATATTACAAACCACTCAGGGGACATTATTGCAGAAACAAGAAACGATTATAGTCTTACAACAATGAATAACCTTTTTGAATCATGGACTAATGCTGATTTCTATGAATATGATGATTTTGAGACGGTTAAGAATAATCTTTTAAATAATAAATCAGGCCATGCTAAATATGAACTCAATGGTCAAACCAGACTTACCCAGTATGCTAAAGTTGGAATTAATGATTGGGACATATTTTCTATAGTTCCTGACGATGTTATTTCTGAATCAGCAAATAAAATAATAGTAATTGTTTACTCACTTACAATATTGTTTGTCTTAGTCTTTGCACTGTTAATTATTTTTATATTTTCTATGCAGAGAAAACATATTAAGGAGCTTTTGGATATAGCATTTGTTGATGATTTAACTGGTGCTCCTACACTTGCTAAATTTAAGCTAGATGCTCAAAAACTAATTGATGAAAATCCAGGCAAAAAGTATTTATTGATTAAGAAAGACATTGATAGATTTAAATTGATTAATCAAACACTAGGATTTGAAATGGGTGATAAGGTTCTTATTAATGTTATTAATGTAATGAAAGAGAATATTTGTAAAAATAAAGAAACTTATACAAGATCAAGCAAAGATGAGTTTCTATATCTTCATGCCTTTAAATCTCATGAACATCTTTTAAAGAACAAACAGGTTTTCCTTGAGTCTTTTAAAAAAGAAATGGGAGATACCTTTGCATACAAAATTAACTTTCCAACAGGCTACTATTATTTAGAACTTGAGGATTGTAAAGATATTTCTGCAGCAATCGAAAAAGTTAATATTGCCCACTACAAAGCAAAGCAATCAGGAATAGAAGAATGTGTCTACAATGAACAAATGATAAAAGAAGAGTTGGAAATCAAAAATATTGAAAATAAAATGGAAGATGCGTTAAAAAATAAAGAGTTTAAAATGTTTTTACAGCCAAAGAGATATCTTAAGGATGAAAGTATAGCAGGCGCAGAGGCGCTTGCCAGATGGTGGATAAACGGGAAATTTATAATGCATCCTGCTGATTTTGTACCTATATTTGAAAAGAATGGGTTCGTCACAAAACTTGATATGTATATGTTTGAAGAGGCATGTAAGTTTATAAGAAATCTAATAGACTCAGGTAAAAAACCTTTAACAATTTCAGTAAACTTTTCTAGGTTACACCTTAACAATGAGCAGTTTGTTGAAATTCTTTGTGAGATTGCAGACAGGTGTAAAGCTCCAAGAGAATATCTGGAGATTGAAATTACAGAAACCGCAATATTTGAAAATGAGGAAATTCTTAATGAAGTGCTTCAAAAACTTCATAAAGAGAATTTCACATTGTCTATGGATGATTTCGGTACAGGTTTCAGCTCTTTGGGTTTACTTAAAAGTATTGATTTTGATGTTATTAAAATTGATAGAAGCTTTTTTGTGGACACAAAAAAACCTGAAAGATCAAAAACTGTTTTATCGAATGTCATTAAAATGGCTAAAGATCTTGGTATTCATACTGTAGCAGAGGGTGTTGAATTAAAAGAGCAAATCGATCTTTTAAAAGAGCTTGGTTGTGATATGGTTCAGGGTTATTATTATGCTAAGCCTATGCCCTTTGAAGAACTATTTTCTGATATTTAGTGTAGATTTTAACTATTATCTAGCTGGCAAATTTTAAAGAAACCCCATTACAAAAGAGTGGGGTTCTTTATTTGTGTTAATAAATTAAATATATGTGTTGATTTTATTAAAATCTAATATATAATAATATAACGTTATGAGGATGTAGAACAATTATTTTTACGTTTAAAGAGGCTGAATATTCTCCCGTGTAAATGACAATAATCTCCATATAATTCCATTTACACTGAAAGATATTCATAACTTTTAATTTTGGAGGTCATATGTTTTGTTTAATCTTACTTCGTTTCTTATATTTATATTTGTAACAGCGTATACCCCTGGCCCAAATAATATTATGTCAATGAGCAATTCTGCACGCTTTGGATTCAAAAAGAGCCTACCTTTTAATTTAGGCATTTTTGCTGGCTTTTCAATATTAATACCAATATGTACACTATTTAGCCAAACATTATTTCATTACATACCAAAAGTAAAAGTCTATATGCTTTTTGTTGGAGCAACATATATGCTATACCTTGCATGGAAGACTTGGAAAAGCTCATCTAATATTGAAGTAAAGCAATCTAAGGGAGCAGGCTTTTTTGCCGGCATGCTTTTGCAATTTATAAACCCAAAAATCTATATTTATGCAATAACATCAATGTCAACATACATACTTCCGGTATACAATTCAGTTTGGATATGGCTAGGATTTTCATTAATTCTTTCATTTGTAGGGTTTACAGGAACAATTCTATGGTCGTTGTTTGGTGCTGTATTTTGTAAGATACTCGCAGAGCATACAAAGGTTGTTAATGCTATTTTAGCATTATTACTTGTATACTGTGCAGTTTCTCTATTCATGTAATTCGTTAGTTAGAGCCTCTAACACATTTAGTTCGTTCACAATAAGACAATAATTAGTAAAGAAAAAAGAAATGATACATTTTAACAGAAACTTAAAAAGGGGCTGTAAAAAAACTCCCCTAAAAGAAAAATCGCTGAGGTCGTTAGAC
>CAZTAY010000100.1:0-10482 GCA_964611655.1 uncultured Eubacteriales bacterium | reverse complement strand
TTAGAAATGCCGCATTTGCGGCATTTCTGTTAAAATTCTTTGCTTCTTTCTTTTAGAAAGAAGTGGGGTTCGGGGCAAAGCTCCGAGGTTTTTATCTTACAATAAAAAGTTCAGTAAAAATGTAAATTTACCGAACTTTTTTATTAGTTCTCTATGCCCTAGCCATTGCTTGAGCTTGTTGTTTAGTTTGTTCTTCTATCATACTCTTAACTTTCATCAGTCTTGTGATATTACCACGCTCATTTTCATCAAGTTTCATTTTAATATACTTAATGGTTTCTTGAAGCTGAGGAATGGTCATGTATTCAAGAGCGTTTACTCTACGTCTAGTCTTTTCTATCTCTTCTGTCATAAGATTACAGGTCTTTTCAATCTCACTTAACCTTAGCATTTTGGGAAGTATATCAAACAACGATACTATTGAACGGTCAAGCTCATCAGTTGTATTGAAAAAACCGTATGGGAATATATTTGTATTGTCTTGGTCAGAAGGATCTTTGCCTTGCTGAGAAGCAAGAATAAACTTCATTTGAGGAACAATAACACTCATTATATTCTTTTTAGTAATCTCAATTCCTACAGATTCCTTAGGATACATAACAGCTTCTTCCATAAACTGAGGGGAAGTCACGGCAACGGATAAAACGAAATTCTTATAAGCTTGCGAAAGCTCTGTCTCAACTTCTTTACGAAGTTTATGGTTCAACTTAACAAGCTCTATAAACCTTCTCATAAGCTCGTCTTGTTTATCTTTTAAGAGCTTATGACCTCTTGTTGCAGTAACCAACCTTCTTTTGAGCTTGGTTAGCTCCATACGGTTGGGGTTTACGTTAAGACGCATAATTATACACCCTCTTTTTTAGGCATATATTTTTCAAGATATTCGTCACGGATTCTTTTAAGCTCTGTTTTAGGAAGTATTGTTAGAAGCTCCCAGCCCAGTTCTAATGTATCAGTAATAGAACGGTTTGTTTCAAAGCCTTGTGATACATATTGTTTTTCAAATGCATCGGCAAATCGTGCGAAAAGTTTATCAGTGTCAGACAGTGCAGATTCTCCAAGAATAACAGCAAGTTCTTTTGCAGATTTACCTTGAGCATATGCTGCAAAAAGCTGGTTCATTGTATCTGCATGGTCTTCTCTGGTTTTATTTTTTCCTATACCTTTATCTTTAAGTCGAGAAAGGGATGGCAAAACGTCGATTGGAGGTGAAAGTCCCTTTCTATGCAACTCACGGCTAAGAATTACCTGCCCTTCTGTGATATAACCTGTAAGGTCGGGGATTGGATGTGTTTTGTCATCTTCAGGCATTGTAAGTATTGGAATCTGAGTAATAGAGCCGTTTCTGCCTTTAATTCTTCCAGCACGTTCATAAAGGTTTGCAAGGTCAGTGTATAAGTATCCAGGATAACCACGACGTCCTGGTACTTCTTTTCTAGCTGCAGAAACCTCACGAAGTGCTTCACAGTAATTAGTCATGTCAGTAATAATTACTAATACGTGCATATCTTTTTCATAAGCAAGGTATTCCGCACAAGTAAGAGCCATACGTGGAGTTGAAATACGCTCAACAGCAGGGTCATTAGCAAGGTTTATAAATAATGCAGCTCTATGAATAGCGCCTGTTTTGGTAAAGTCATCAATAAAGAACTGTGATTCTTCAAATGTAATACCAATTGCAGCGAATACAACGGCAAAGTTGGTGTCAGTATTTAATACCCTAGCCTGACGCGCAATCTGTGCAGCTAATTCTGCATGTGGCATACCTGAACCTGAGAACACAGGAAGCTTTTGACCACGAACAAGTGTATTAAGCCCGTCAATAGCTGAAATTCCCGTTTGAATGAACTCAGATGGGTAGTCTCTGGAAACCGGGTTAATAGGCGCACCGTTAATATCAGAACGCTTGTCAGGAATAATCTTAGGACCGCCGTCTTTTACATTTCCAAGACCGTCAAAGATTCTTCCAAGCATGTCAGCGGAAACTCCCAGTTCAAGTGGTTTTGCTAGGAATTTTGCTTTACTTTGTTCCATATTAATCCCTTGCGCACTCTCAAAGAGCTGAACAACAGCTTTATCCCTGTTAATTTCAAGAACTTTACCTTTTCTAATTTCTCCGGACTGTGTTTCAATTTCAACAATTTCGTCAAATTTAACGCCGTCTACCTGATCAACGACCATAAGGGGGCCAACAATTTCGGTTATTGTTTTATATTCCTTAAGCATTAACACTCGCCTCCTCGCTGATTAATCTTTCCATTTCACTAAGCACTTCAGCTTTTACGGCGTCAATATTTTTAATTTCTTCTTCACTGATATATTTAGCTCTGGCAACTTTATCTCTAACAGGTAGTTCAAGAACTTTTTTTAGGTAAACTCCTGCATCAAGTGCTTTCCTTGCTTCAATTCCAAAGGAAAGAACTAAATCAAGCATTTTATACTGCTTTTCAATAGAAGCATATGAGTCTATATCATGGAATGCATTTTGCTGTAAATAATCCTCACGGATTGATTTTGTAACTTCAAGCTTTAACTGGTCTGATTCAGAAAGTGCATCATAACCTACCAGTCTAACGATTTCCTGGAGCTCTGATTCTTCTTGTAAAAGAGCCATCATTTCGTGCATTAACTCGCCCCAGTTTTCATGAACATTCTTATTAATCCAGTTTGTTATTTTATCTAAATATAAGCTGTATGAATTAAGCCAATTGATTGCAGGGAAATGACGTGCATATGCAAGGTTAGCATCAAGTCCCCAGAAAACCTTAACAATACGAAGTGTTGCTTGAGTAACAGGCTCTGACATGTCACCACCAGGAGGTGAAACAGCACCAATAGCTGTAAGCGCGCCTTTTCTGTTGTCTGATCCTTGACAGATTACGATGCCTGCTCGCTCATAGAACTCTGAAAGTCTTGAACCAAGATATGCAGGATAACCTTCTTCTCCAGGCATTTCTTCTAAACGACCTGACATTTCACGAAGAGCTTCCGCCCAACGTGATGTTGAGTCAGCCATTAGAGCAACAGAATAACCCATGTCCCTAAAGTATTCCGCAATTGTTATTCCTGTATAAATAGATGCCTCACGAGCCGCAACAGGCATGTTTGAGGTATTTGCAATAAGAACGGTTCTTTTCATGAGGGATTCCCCGGATTTCGGGTCTTTAAGCTCAGGGAATTCATTTAAAACGTCGGTCATTTCGTTTCCACGTTCTCCACAGCCAACGTAAACAACTATTTCTACATCCGCCCATTTAGCAAGCTGATGCTGAACAACCGTTTTTCCGCTACCAAAAGGTCCCGGAACGCAAGCAGTACCGCCCTTTGCAACAGGGAATAGTGTATCTATTATTCTTTGACCTGTAAGCATCGGCGCTTCAGGGTTTAATTTTTGTTTAATAGGACGTGAAATACGAACAGGCCATTTTTGCATAAGTGATACATTTTCATCACCTTTTTCAGTTTCAACAACGCAAATTGTCTCCTCAACAGTATAGGTGCCTGCTGTAATTGATTTTATTTTTCCTGAAATCCCTGGTGGGATCATAATTTTTTGGGTAACCAGTACGTTTTCCTTAACAGTACCGATTATATCGCCAGCTTCTACAATGTCTCCGGCATTTTTAACAGGAACGAAGTCCCATTTCTTTTCTCTGTTCAAGGAAGTAACGTTAACGCCTCTTTCAATAAAGTCGCCTGCTTGAAGCTTAATTTCATCGAGTGGTCTTTGAATACCGTCGAACATACCTTCAACAAGTCCAGGACCAAGCTCAACACTAAGAGGTGCGCCGGTTGTATAAACCGGTTCGCCAGGACCTAGCATTGATGTTTCCTCATAAACCTGTATGGAAGCAGTTCCTCCGCGCATTTCAATTATTTCCCCGATGAGTTGCTTGTCGGAAACTTTAACAACGTCGTAAATCCTTGCGTGTTCCATTCCTTCAGCAATTACCAAAGGTCCAGATACCTTTACAATTCTACCGATCTTCAATGTATCTTACCTTCCTTCATCTAAAATATTAATGCCTACCGCTTTTTCCACATTACTCGAAATTCTCGCAGTTCCAATGCCGAGAGAACCTTTGCTTCCCGGAATCAAAATTATCGCTGGAAGCAATTCTTTATTATATCTATCGATAGTTTCTTCAATGGTCATTGCAACCTGTTCTGTAATAAAAATAACACCGTAATCCTGACGGGCAAGTTTGTCAACGATTTTTCTGTTTTCTTCTGATTCTGATTCAATAACTGGAAAAACAGAAAACCCTAGAGCCTTAAAGCAAAGGACAGAATCTTTATCACCGATAACCGCAACTTTATGCATAGTTCTCACGCATCCTTTCCCTTAAAATTTCCATGGGAATGTTGTTTGCTTTACATGTTATCAGCATTCTCATTTGTTTAATCTCGTTTTCTTTAGCGATCATATAAGCAAACACTGGCTCCGGACCAAACGATACAAGTTGCGATTCTTTTGCGGCTTGCATTACAAAATTATCAATAAGCCTTTCGATATCGGAAAATGTTCCAGTTTTTTCATACTTTTCCATAACCGTCTGCAAAATAGAACCAAAGAACTGGAAACGAAAGCTATCCAATAATGATTCAATTGGTTTATCATAGCTATCCAGAAACAAATCTCCGTCTACTGAACCGATGCCTCTAACATAAACTTTTTCATAGAACCTGACGTCCTTATTCATTTGTTTGACTCTAAGTAAGGTTTTTAAGTTAAAAAAGTCCGCCTGAAAACGTACATATTCCTTAATAAAATCGCTTTCTATTGATTCGCTTAGTTTGGAGATATGAGAAAACAAACATTTATCCAAGATAATATCAAGTAATTGAGGGTCTTTAAATTCCTCATAGTTTGCCTTAGCTTCATTTATGGCTTCTGAAATAAAAACAGGGATGTTTTTGTCGTCTCCGCTAGCAACAGCGTTTTGTATTTCTTTCGGATTAAGATTGGTTACATTTATAAACAATCTCTCATAATTTTCATTCAAGTAATGACTTTTTAAAGCAACCTTAATGTTATGAAAATCATATTTTGAGGTCATAATGTCTACCAACTCATTATAAGGGCTTAGTTCATACATCATTTTATAAACCCTTTGAAGTTCAGTGTTTAGAACTTCTTCATAATCATCCGTTTTATCTATTGACGAGAAATCCAGTTCGCTGCTTTGCGAAAGCATTTTAAGCGCTTCCTCGCAAGTGGGCGCATCCATAACTCTTTCGAAACCTGCGGTGGTCAGTATTCTTTTTTCCATTGCTCTTAAATAACCCGTAGCACCTGCGAAATCATTTGGTTTCAATACTGCACCTCCCACTAAAACAAATTGCTTACGATCACTGTTTCAAGCTCAGTACGATAGTATTCCAGAAGGGATTCGAAGGTATTATTGTTTTCAACGCCCTCACGAAGGATAATGAATCCGCTGTCAATATCCCTGCCGCCTTCTTTATCTACACTTAAATTTCCTTTTTGCTGTCTTTCTTCAAGCTTTTGATTAATAGCCGATATATCAATATCCTTGTATTGAGCAGGAAGAATTAAAACTTCATCGCCTTTTAAGTTTAATGAAAGGAGTTGTTCCTCTAAGAACTTTTGATAATCGTCTGCTGACAATTGTTTAAGGTTTACAGCAGCTTCTTTTAAGGCCTTTTCAATTATTTCCTGCTTTGCGTTTAATTTTTTATCGCGAATTTGCAGTCTATTGCCTGCAATAATCTGTTCCTTTTCTCTTTCGGCTTCAATTTTTGCAGTGTTAAGAATTTGTTCTTTTTTTGTATTTGCGTCATTTATCTTTTCATTTAATATTTTGTTAGCCTGCTCATTCGCTTCATGGATAATTTCTTGTGCCTTATTATTGGAATCTTCGACTATTTTAGAAACCAGATTTTCTAAATTAGACATTCATTAACACGTCCTTCTTATTTTGGATAAGTTACATACAACATAATAATTGAGCCGACGAATCCTAAAATAGCGTATGTTTCTACGATAGCCGCAAAGATAATACCTTTTGTGGTTTGTTCAGGATTTTTCGCAAGAATTTGGAGACCTGAAGCGGCAACTTTACCTTGAGCAATACCAGAAGCAAATCCTGCAATTCCAACAGGTAAGCCTGCTGCGAAAAGGTATAGACCTTGAAGCATAGTTGGAGGCGCACTAGTAACTTGAAGTGCAATAAGGAACCCGATAATAAATCCATAAAGACCTTGTGTACCTGGTAGAAGCTGAAGAATAAGAGCACGACCGAATTTTTCAGGTTCTGCCGTAACAAGTCCTGCAGCTGTTTCACCTACAATACCACAGCCTCTTGCTGAACCTGTGCCCGCCATAAAGATTGCTATAGCTGCTCCTAAAGAAGCAAATATGAAACCGCCCGTTGCTTGATTAAAGAAATCCATTAATAATTCCTCCCTAAAATTATTTTATTTTTATATATTGGTTCATTAATTTTAAAGGCTTGAATGGCTTTCCGCCACCTTCATAGAACTTACCGAAAAACTCAACATATTGGAGACGACATGTATGAACATATGCACCTAAAACGCTTAATCCTAGGTTAAGTGCCTGACTTAATACAAAAATTAATGCTCCAATGAGAATTTTAGTAATTATATTTGGCAAAAGATCAATCATTTGATTAAATGACATTGATATATATGCACTGGAAAGCGCAAGTGCAACAATTCGTGTATAAGAAACAAAGTCACCAATGTAGCCTGTTATACCATATACACCAAACAATCCACCTGCAAGCTTTGAACCAATTGTTTTGTTCTCACGACCTTGAGTAAGGGTTAATCCAATAAGCATAATGTAGAATGTCCACATGCTTATATCTGTGAGTGTCGGGTCGATAATTCCTGAAATGCCTAATAGGTATCCAATTCCTCCTAAAAGACACAAAATCCAAAACAGTGAATCAAAAAGAGCGTCTAGGAATTTACCTTCTTTTGCAAGGGCATAACCCTTAACAAAAATTCCAAAGAGTACATGAATTACGCCAACAACCACCGAGACAATAATCATGAATGTTATATCAAGTTTAACGTCAAGAATGGCTTTGTACGTTAGTTCTCCTGTATCTGCCATGTACTGGATAGGAGTAAATACCGTGTAACCAAAAAGGCTTCCGAACAACACTCCGGCGAAAATTACCGAAAAGCTTAGTATCTGTAAGAATTTCATGAAATTCCTTGTTCCTGTGCCCAGATTAAACATGGTTAGGGATAAAGTTGAAACAAGCAATAAGATTAATCCGTATGCCATATCGCCAATCATAAATCCAAAGAACAAAATATAAAAAGGCGTTAATAACGGTGTAGGATCCATTTCATTGTAATGTGGAAGCGCGTACATATTCGTTATATCTTCGAAAGCTGCAACAACCTTGTTGTTCTTAAGTTTAATCGGCACTTCTAAGCTTTCTCTTTCAACTTCTTCTTTTTCCAGATAATAATCTTTCGCGCAACATTCATTTAATATAGCCTCAAACTTATCAAAGTCCTCTGCTGGCACCCAACCTTCTATTACAAGTACATCTTTTAGTTTCATGAAATTTTCGGATGCTTTTGCTCTTTCAAGAACCGTTTTAAAATAATCAAGAGCAATATTTATGTTTTTATATTCGCCTGCCATTTTAGCAATATGATTGTTTATTTCTTCAAGCTCCAGATCCAAAGCCTCGGATCTTTCATTATTGACTTTAATTTGCTCAACCGGAACAAATGACAGATTAACGCCAGCTTTTGTAAATCCAATATTCTTAAGGGCAGTTAAAGCTTCTTCTTGTTTTTCAGAATGAACAATTACCAATACAGCCGTTTCATCCTTAACTTTTTCAATGACTTCTACGTACGAATCTGAAAAAGCAGAATTAATAGTATTAATAATTACATCTGGCTCAGTTTTGTTTACTATACCAACGAATGAAGAAACCTGTTTAAACTGGTCAAATTCTTTAGAGGAAACATCCAGCTTAGTCCAAAGCTTAAGGTTATCATTTTCCGTTTTAAGTTTGTTCTTTTCAGTGCGAATTGATTTTTGTTGTTCATCAAGTGTTTTTAATTGATCATAAATCTCCGAATAATTATACTTTTCGATAAATGAATCAAATTCTTCAAATGTAAATGTTTCAGGTTTCAATGTCAGAGCCTTAATGCCTTTTGGGATATCCACATATGGCATTATTTTTTCTAGCATAAATTTAATTTTTGCCAGTTCCCCTTCAAGATGAGTAATTTGTTCTCTCGAAGAATCCTTTTTTAAAAAATCTAAGGCCTGCATGTCATCATCCTGCAAGTCCTTGAAATGGACGCCCTCAAAAATCTGCAATTGTTTTAATAACCGGCTTTTAAACCGCTCAAAGGTCAGGATAGTAAATTTGTTCATTTTAACGACTGCCATTCACATTCACAATCCTTTCCGTAATCAATTGAATCGTTTTGTTCCATTTGCCGCTGTCTGGCTTTAATATCCCTTCTAAGGATGCATCGCCTTCCTTTAATAGGGGTTCACACTCTTTTATTGCTTCTGCTCTGGCTTTTTCAATTATATCCAGGCGCAATGTTTGTGCTTCTTTGATGATTTCTTTAGCTTTTTCGTCGCCTTCTGTTTCTGCGTTTTTTAGAATCTGTTTTGCCTGTTCGTTTGCTTTTTGAATCAAAGCATTGCCCTTATCTTCGGCTTCTTTGATTTTAATAATAGCTTCTTTTGCCAAATTTTCACCCCCTCAAATAATCCTTTCCAAATTTAAAGTGGTCATACTGCATGTAGGATATGCAAAATGCTAAACTTTAAGAAAGGATAATATTTAAATACATGGAATAAATTGTACATAATTTTTCAATAAAAGTCAAAGGTGTTTTAGTAAAAAAACATGAAAGGTGTAAAATCAGTAGGCTTATAGACAAATTATTAGTAATTTTAGATTTATTTAAACCAGAAATGCGTGGTTTCCAATATTAACCTATAAAATACTTAAATAGGAACTTATTTAAAAACAAGTTCGATGAAGAAGTAAAGCATTTCCTAGGATTTGCTATTATATCTTCATCGAACTTTTATTTTAAACAAAGTCTAAAGGACGTTCATCTGTATGCCCAAAACAATACAAAATTCCTTCCTTTATTCTACTACTTGCAAGACCGTCTCCGTAGGGATTTTTTGCTAACGCCATTTTGTTATATTTATCTTTGTTTTCAAAAAGCAAAGATGCCATATCAAAAATTTTGTCTTCTTCCGTTCCGGCAAGCATAAGCGCTCCTGTATTAATCCCTTCCGGTCTTTCAGTGACATTTCTTAAGACTAATACAGGCTTGTTCAAAGACGGAGCTTCTTCCTGAATTCCTCCTGAGTCAGTCATAATAATATATGAGCGGCTTATAAGATTATGCATATCTTCAATTTCTAAAGGCTCTGTAAGGTATACATCCTTTAAATTTCCAAGCATTTTTGTAACCGGCTCTAAAACAGCAGGGTTCTTATGAACTGGATAAACAATTATTGAATCCTGATATGCCTTCTTAATTCTTAGAATAGCGTTGCAAATAGAAACTAAAGGTTCACCTAAATTCTCTCGTCTATGGGCAGTCACTGTTATTACACGCTTACCAAAATCAATCTGATTAAGAACAGATTCCTTGAATATGTAGCCATTTTTCACTGTATGAGACATTGCGTCTATTACAGTGTTTCCTGTTACAAATATATCCTTTTCCGGTATATTTTCATTTAAGAGGTTCTCTTTTGCCCCAGAAGTAGGCGCAAAGTGCAAATCTGCAAGTACTCCTGTGAGCTTTCTATTAATCTCTTCCGGGTACGGTTGGTATTTGTCAAAGCTTCTAAGTCCAGCTTCAACATGACCTGTTTTATTTTTATTGTAAAACGCCGCAAGAGCAGACGCAAACGTTGTTGTAGTATCTCCATGTACTAAAACGATATGTGGATTTACTTCAGAAATAATATCTGCAAGACCAACAAGTGCTTTTGTAGTTATATTATGGATTGTTTGCCTGTCTTTCATTATGTTTAAGTCAAAATCAGGTCTAACATTAAAAGAGCTAAGAACCTGATCCAGCATTTGTCTATGTTGAGCAGTCACACACACATAACTCCTAAACCTATCATCGTTTTCAAGGGTTTTTACAAGAGGAGCCATTTTTATTGCTTCCGGGCGTGTGCCAAATATACTTATAGCCCTAATCTTTTCCATAACATTCACTCTTTCAATTGTTATTTTAATTGAGTTTAAGAATCTAAGACTATTTTTAACCTTAGCCCGGCGTTTGCAAAACGCTTCCTGCAAACATAGAGCTTTGATTATATTCGCACGCTTTGAGGCTTTTGCGACTTAGTCGAACTCATGCTATTTTAGTATAACAAAAAACAGATCGCTTGATGCGACCTGTTTCAATGACCCGTAGGGGAATCGAACCCCTGTTTCAGCCGTGAAAGGGCCGTGTCTT
>CAZTAY010000099.1:0-10630 GCA_964611655.1 uncultured Eubacteriales bacterium | reverse complement strand
ATTCATTCATGTTGATACACGCTCCTTTCTCTATACAATGCTTTTAATGGTAGTAGCTTGTTTTTCGGTGTTTGCAGCACTTTTATTCCAATCGTCCCATAACATCATGGCGAATATAGTTGCCGAAAATGTACTCGCTTCAAGCTCTGCATATTCTACGGGTGTCTTATTGTTTCTTGTGTGACCTAGCAAAACATGCCCAATTTCATGGAGTACTGTGCTAATCTTTTCTGTTTCTTCTACAGAACCGTCATAGATTATTATATCTACTAGATCTTTTGTGCCGGGAGCACTAATCGCATAACCGTAACCTTGTCTATTGCTTTGTCTAGCAATTGTCAAGAGGTTTTTTAAATTTCTTTAGTAATTCAAGTGTGCTTAAATATGTCTTAAACCAATAACCCGATTTGCACAAACAGGTCTCCCCAAATTAGGGGAGACTTCTCATGTATGCCGCCTGCACTTTCACCCTCATATGGGATCAAAAGTACAAATGAAACAAGTGAAGTTTTTTGTTTATGAGTACCGTTCAAGGGGGAGAAATCACCCTTGCTTTGCAATAAAAAACCAACTCGGGTGAGTTGGTTTTTAGATGTGTTGAATTAACCCTTTTGGACTGCTTTTTATAAAGATTTTCAGACTAACATCTCATCTATCTTGTTTCATATATGAAACTCATAAAGTGCTTAATTTCAATTTGGATAAAATGTAAATAGTTTATGTTCATCTGTATCATAAGTGACCCAAATAAAACTGTCTTCTTCCCCCGATGTTTCGTTAAAATCTATTTTGTCTAATTTAAACTTTTCATAAAGCTGATTTAATTTTGACTTGTCGCTAGTTAGGACAGATGTGAAATTTTTAACTATTGTGCCTAAAAAAAAGTTAGTAGCTTTTTCATTGAAGTTATCATGCTCCCCTAAAAGTGCTATCTCTGTGACTTTGCCATGTTTATTTACATTTACATCTAAATTAACTGAAGCATCTCCTGTGACGATCAAGTAACAATGTTGCTTAGCTCCATTATCCATTGATACATCCGTGATATAATCAATATTAGCTATGTTAGTAAGGCCTTCGTCACTTTCTTTAAACTTGTCAAACAATGTATCTAATGTAAATTTAAATGCTTTATCATCAGATCCCGCTTTCCGAACCTCTGAATTGCACCCTATTAGCCCAATAGCAAAAAACAACGCACATATTACTATTATTTTTTTCATGCGCTCACTCCCCCATTTAAGAGCTATTCTACTATATGCAATCAAAAATATCAATAGTTTACGCATTGTAAAACAAAGAATTCACTTCATCAATAAATCTTTGGTCTGATTTAGTAATCTCTCTTGGAAGAGCATGAATATTCCTTAGCCTTACATAGTCCTTATCTTCGCCATTGTAAGCTCTGTACCCGATTATCTTGCTAATATAATGACGTTCCTCCAATGATTGAAACTCAAGCATGAAATCCCACCAGTGGAACAGCCTATCCCGGTTATAGGTTAAATCAATGCCACTTTGGTTGCGAATTGCTAATATTATGTAATTAATATCATGCTTGAATGAGAATAGCTTTGTGCCGTCACCATCTTCAATACTGGAATATCCATTATCTACCTTTGGATATCCTTTGTAAAACCTTATAACCTCCCCAAAAACTTCCGAAAATGCCTCATTTGGAATTTCTCTAAAAGCAAGTTTAAAGATTTCTATTATGGTTTTAAGATTATCTATCTTAGCTCTCTCATCCTCTTCTTCAAAATCAAGGTCTTGCAACAATATAGAAATCTCTATCCAGACCGTAAAGTCAAAATTTATTTTATATTCCGTCCCATTTATAACCACGAACTTAGGTGGCGAAACGGTTACGTTATGCATTTCGGCTTATGGAGTTGGCAAATTCGCTTACTTCAACAGTATCAGCGCTTATTGTTTTTACTATGTCATTAAAAACCTTGAGGCAGGTCTTTAAATTCACGCTATCTCCAAATAACTCCCTATGTGTATCTTTTCCAAACAGACTATCGATAAACTCAAAAACAACTGTGCATTGAGTTTCTATGGCTTTTAAGACATCTGTATTGTCATTGAGTTTTGCTGCCGTTGCTTCTATTTTTTTTAAACCTTCTGTGTATTTTCGCGCATTTTCTAGTTCAAAAACATCAAATTCCAAATTAACGCCATTTATATTCATTTTAGCCATTATTACACCCCATTTAATTTAATTATATTCAACGATAAGAGGGGGCTAATTAAAGCCCCAACCCTTCATCATCAGTATCGTCTGCTATAAATACAGGTACGCCATTGGTGACAGTTGCCGTCCCTTTTTCTATTGTGCCGCCAAAGTTGAGATCAGAGAGAACCTTTTCGTCAACAGTGTTAAGGTTTTTAGGGATCACTGTAGCAGGCACTTTCCAAGCCCTAAATTTCTCCGCCTGACTTGACCCAATGTTTCCGGCAAATATCAAAAGAACTTTCTTGATCAGGGCATCGCCCGTTGGTAAGTCAATTACCATATTATATAGCAAATCAAATGCAGGATCGCCTTTGATAGTTCTTAACTCTTGAGATAATGTAGGCTTGTAATAATCCACTATATCTGTGGGCATTTCGTCTTTTATATAGTTGTTGGTAACTATATTTGCATTAAGCGTGAGGTCAAATATGGTAGAGTATCCAATCCTTGCCCATTCCTCTGTTTCTGTTTCTGAAATATCAATAAACGGTATTGTTTTGTGTTTCTTTAAGGTTTCTAATGCCATTTCTATTCCTCTCTTTCTTCTAAGTATTTAATTTGAGTTGAAAACTGCATCTTTACTCCGGTTTCGTCCTCACCTGCTATTGCTCCAGGGTAAGCCTTTATTTCTTCTATATGACAGTTTTGGGGGAAATGCGGAAAACTTCCCTCTTTACTTTGTTGCTCAATCCAGTCAACTATATTTTCAAACACGCCTATGATGTTGATATTAGTAGGTATGTTTACTTCTCTGAAAAACATAGAGTATTGAGCAACAGCAAATGTATACTGTTTTATTTTGCTTCCATCAATGAATTCATTTAAGGTGTCATCCCCTCCTATAGCCTCAGGAGTTAGGGATACTTGGTTATTAGTGATTATTCCATTATCGTCGATCTGGGGAAAAACAAAGAATAGGCTTTGGAAATGTGGGCAACTCATAAGCCAATCCCAAATTGCCTGATGCTTTTTTGTTTTCATGCTAATCATTTAATTGCAACCTCCCACTTTCAATGTAATTTTGAAGCGTGTTTAACAATTTTGATTCTTGAGAAGGTTTTGCTGCCACATCCCATTTCCCACAAGCAAGTGGATGCTTGTCTTTCCGAAATTTAAATTGACCGTTGTATTGTCTAAATGCATAAGGCACATTATGGGTTATTTGTTTAGGTTCGATACTAACGTTTGAAACTAAATTCCCTGTTTGCATAGGCACATAAGGAGAATACAACCTATGCCACTCTTGGGCTGCAAATTTCCAGAACCTATCATCTTGTATTTGTTGCATTGTTGTAGGGATGTTTATATAGTTTAGAACAATAATATTTATCCCATGTCACTTTCCTCCAATCTCGTAATGGGGAAGAGGAACTGTTGTTTCACCGTTGCCCGAATAGTCGAAAACCTTGTTAATCGTAAATATCCTTCCGGCGTACTTGTCAAATAATTTTTGCGTGCTTGCGTTAGCAGACAACTCTTCTTCTGCAATCCCTTCAATTGCAATATCTCCAGTGTTCAGGGTAAACTTTGAAGGTAGAAGTCCTATTGGTAATGCTGTCCATTCCCAAGGTTTTAAATAGTCTGGATGCTTGGGAATTTTGGCTTTGAAATCGTCACTTCCAATCATAACAATCCCTATTCTTGTTGATTCTGCCTTTCCCCAACTGCAATTTTCTAGGATTCTCCTGAACCACATTGTAAAAGTTTTGTTAGTTAGGGGATCTACTTCCCGGTATTGATTGTAAATAGTAATGGTGGTTGTTGAAAACGGTAACTTAAACATGCTAAGCCCCCAAATATAAAAGTGGAGTGCCTTTTAAATCGGCTTCTCCACTTAGATATTGTTTAATTAATCTTTTTTGCTCTTTTTTTATTTGAGCCTCATTAATAATTGCATAACTTACGGAAATCCCGTTATTGCTAACGCTTGTTTGCTGCAGCTCCCCTGTTATGTCAGCCTTAACGGAAATCCCTATGAGTTCGTACATTAACATTTCAAGTGTCTCTTGGTATGGTAAAAACTCGCCTTCAAGTCCAATAGTGTCTTTTAAGTCATCTCTTATTCGGTATGAAGTATAATGATCTACTTGCTTTCTGGACTGAAATTCGAAACGTATAAAGTCTTGCTCGGCAAGCATACCCCCCATAGCATTATAAATGTCATAAGATATGTACTGCAAAATTATACACCTTCTTGTTTCTTCGGCTTAGGCAAACTTTCAACAATGGACTCTTTTTTCTTTTCTGGTTGAGGTATATATCTGTCTGGATTTTTGTTTGTTTGTTCTAAGACAAATTCATTTGTAATATTTAGAATATTCCCTGTCATTTTATCAATGTATTTCATTTAACTAACCACCTATTCACGCTGCAGTCATATAAATAATCAGATCCGGCATTACAGCTTTTGTTCCGTAGTAAAAAAACAGTTCAACTGCATAAGCTTCTGACATTGGAATTTTTTCCGCTGTGTACGACTTTGGCATTACGGGCTGCGCAATGCTTCCATCTACCATTACAAAAAAGTCGGTATTTACCGGAAGGTGTACGCTCGAAAACACCTTTACCCCATGAAATGTCATAAACTGCTCATCTGACGTATTTATGTTTGCGTTACTAGTCATTTTGTCAAGATAGTTCCTGATCTTGCCATAGACCTTAGGATTACATACGAGTGACATCATTTCTCTTGGGACGCCATCTACGTAATCATTTTTTGTAGTCTCAACTTGCTGTATTGCAGATTCAATAATTTCTTCAATCTCCGTTTCGGTAGTACTGAATTCGGTGCCTGAATTTTTGGCTTCTGTAAAAAACGCTGTGTCCAGTTCGCTTGTCATTCTCATTCTGTGGTTGTTTGCCCTTAGTGACAACAGAGCCGGTAGCCCCATCAACGAAAGGTCTTTTTGCTCGACTTCTTCCACCAGTTCACGGTTTTGATCAATATTTACCGTAACCGATTTTACTTTAACCTTATCGCCTTTCCCTGCCGCCCTTGCAGTTCCATATTCTTTTGAACTCGCGTTTGCAAGCCTTTTAGCTTCTACGCTCCCCGCTGTAGGATCTCCGCTTAAGTCTTTGTTTTTGATATATGCGGATACCATAGATTTATTTAGATTTTCTATAAGTTTGTTGTATTCCTCTGCCAATAATGCTTTGCCAGCTGGGTCAAGCAATATACTTAAACTTTCGGTTCTTGCCATATGTCATTTCTCCTTTATTATATAATCAATGGTGGAATTTTCTTATTCTCAAGAGTAGGTTCAATATCGCCCATTCCTGACATTTGTCCGGGAGTATATATTGGTGCAAAAATCCCGTCTTTATCCATAGTCAGTTCCTGAAAACAAGCTTCCAAGCCTTTTGTATTGTCTTCTGCAAACTTTGCCTTAATGTCTGAAATTAAACCTTTGCGAACGTAATCGCTAGTGAACTTCTTGTCAGGTGGAAAGATTGCTTCGATTTTAGCAGTTAATTCTTTGTCTGCTAATTGCTCCTTGGACTTTTCCTCTTTCTCTCTAATGTCTGCTTCTAGCTGTTCAAATTTTAGCTTGTAATCTTCAGCAGAAGCGCTATTTTCTTTGAGAGTTTGCAATTGTGTAGTCATTGTGCTGATAGTTTCTTTGGCTTCTCTTAGCTCTTCTTCTATAGTCGCAATATTATTCTTAGTTCTTTCAATGTCGCTACCATTCTCTGCCATAATCTTATCAATTATTTCTTTATCCTCTATCCCTAATTCTTTTAAAAACTCTCTTTTCATAGACATTAATCTCCTTTCAACTCCGCTTTATTTACGGTGGTTGCATCACCTTGTTTTGATAGTTTTACGACATTCCGGTCAATTACATAATAAAAGCACCGTTCACTTGTACGGTGCTAAATCAAGTATTTGCCTTTACAGGTCTAAACCTTGCTAAGCTTGCCCTTTCCAACTTGGAAGGAATGTTAAATGTATTGCTAATTTTTTTATACTTTTGTGTTAGTTGATTAATTTTTGATTGTTCTTCACGCCTAAGTTTATCATCCCCTGCCGCTTTAGCCATATTTGCAGTGTCTTTTGCGTTACGTATTGCAGTCTCGGCTTGTCGCTGTAATTGTGTAGCCTGGTATCGTGTAAGTTTTTCGCCTTCGAAATAAATTTCTTCGCGATCGAGGTGTTTTTGTTTGTCAATCTCTCTCTTTGAGTATGTAGGCTCTGAAATTCCTAAAAGTATCGGGAAAGAAAAATGCAAACACCCGTAATCTTGAAGCAAATCCGCTGCATTTTTATAAAAATCCTCGTATTTCTTTCCATCAATAACTTTATCTCCGTCTAAACTGAATTGCTCCCCTTGAAAATCAACATGAGTAGGCCTTGGATTTGAGTGCATAGAAATTTCCATTCCATCAGCACCAAACTCTTTTCCAATTTCGTTAGCTACGTTTTGATTGCACTGTTTCAATCCCCATAACACATTCTGTCTAACTGCCGAATCCAATCTTCTCGTGTATCCTGTTGCGTAATCAACGGTTTTTATTCCGCTACTTGATACAGCCCTAAGAACTTCCCGCATTGCGCTTTGATAGTCAGACAGTCCTATTTGAGCTTTAGTTACAGCAATATCCATAACTTTTGTATAGGTTTCTGATAAAGAAGTAGCAATTTTGTTTTTATTGGCTTCGAAAAGTGGGGCAATGCTTTTCCCGTCAGATGCAAATACTGAAAATGCAGTATGCTGTGTTAAATTTACATACTCTTCCGCTGTTTGGCGTGCTAATGATTTTACATAGAGTTTAAGCCGTTCGTTTTCATCATAAGGAATATATTTAAGCCCTTTGGCAGAATAGAAAGGCTTTGCGTAAGTGTAATTTTCTTTTGCAACTATATCAAAGATATCATAAATGTCCTGGATGTTCTTACTGCTTGCTTTTGCAAGTTGGTTTGTAATTTTGTCCATGTCGCTACCGTAATTCCTTAATTGTTGAATCCTGTGGACATCAGATGGGCGAATTTGCCCGATTTCTTTAATCTTCTCTCCGATTACCACCAAGGTATCAGAATTTATTTGGTTTAAGCGTTCATAGATTCGCTCTGGAAGCATTTCTAATTGGTATTCGTTAAGCATTATTCAACACCAACTAGCTGCTTGAGACTTGGTTCTTTTTTTTGTACTTCGTCAATTTCAGCTTGAGCTTCATCTAAAGACTGTCCTGTCACCCATGAATTTAATCTAGAAAGTTTGACCCCGCCTCGGCTTTGCAATTCTGCAAGTTGCCCGAACTCCTCCGAACTATCTTCAATCATTGCATTGCTCCAACTTATCTCAATGTTTATTTCCCTAAACGCTACTCTGCTAGGGACGATACCGAAATATTCACTTAGCACATTGCAAGCATAAAGGTAATCGGTAATTCCATATTTTAAGTTATCCCTAAACTCTGTTACTAAAGCGTATGTATCGAAAACGCTTCTTTTAATATTGCTTTGATTATTATACGCTCCTATGTTTTCAGGACTTGTATATATACCTCGTGATAACCCTATATGATTTTCTAACAATTCAAAAGTATTTTTCAGACGCAAATAAATAGGCTCAGCTCTTATATCGGGGTCAAACACTTCAAAAAAGAAATCATTAGTACCGGATTCAATAATTTTAAATAATTGACTGTCAGGAAGTGAGTATTTTCCAGTGACAGGGTCTTTACTGAACAATTGACTATCTGCACCTATGAAAGATTTTTTTAATTCGTACTCGTTTGCTAAATAATCAAACTGACGCTGGATATCAGCTATAATACTATCGCAACCATCTGTTATTTTTGCACAGTAAAATTTATCATTATTCCTTGGATCAACAGGGCAATCAACTTCTCCAAATAACATTCTGTCTACGTTGTTAATACTTATTGGTGGCAAGGTTTTCCAATTCGAACATGCAGGGGGCGAATCCCCTAACACAGCACCAGTTGTTAAGTTAGCGTAGAATTCTGATATTGTGTGTTTGTCCGACTCAAGAGTATATCTTTTAAATTTCCCATACTTTGTATTCTTGCTTGTTACTGAATTTGCTAAGATAGCTAAGTCTGTAACTCTATCGTTGTCTGTATTAAGTATAACTACTCTGTCTTGCGTTATTATGTCATATTCAATTTTGTCATTTGCTACATAAGGAACAAGTAAGACCTTGCCAACTCCGGCAGCTCTTGATACGATCCTTTTTTTGTGTTTCCACAACTGTAGAGCGCATTGTTGAAGATGATCAGCTCTATTGCTATCTTTTTGAGAACTATGCCTTACATTAACCTGACTATCGGTAGTAACAATGTTGGCAATCTTGTTGGAGGCAATATAAGTTAGGTTGACACCGGATTTGTTGTTATACTCGGCATTAAATTCGATTGCGTTCGAATGGCCAGTTGTTGTTTGATTTTTTATTCCGAAAAATATTAAAATATTATCCCAAATTTGTGACAATGTAATTATTCTAATCACCTCTCATCCGCTCCACAATGGCGGTTAGTGTATCTGGTGCGTCATCGTGTTCATTTTTTCCCTGTCTCTGATATTCAGTTACATCTTTGTAGAACTTAGGGAAAAGCTTGTTCCAATTATCTGGCATTATTATTTTCCTTGTAACATTAGTAGAATTGCTATATATCCTTGCGTCTTTATTCAGATGCTGCTTATACCCTCTGAATCTTGTATAGTAATTGCCCATATCCTCACAAGAGCGGCGTATGTTTTTCTCAAAAGCTTTTCCACCAAAGTTGTTTTCATAACGCCACCATTCTACATTGTGTTGTGTCAATCTTTTGGATATCTCTTGTTCGGTTATGTCTATTCCGTCTTTTGTGTAATATACATCAATGACGTAAGCCAGACTGCCATAAAGAGCGTAAATGATATTACATAAATAATCATCACCCGTATCAGCGGGATCGCACATTGCATGAATGGTATTTGTGTCTGGAAGTTCTTTATATGTTTGAAACTCACCATATAAAGCCCCTTTCAAATCAATTGGGTGCTGATTATAGTTAGCCTGAACTATTTCTTCCCCTATCGTATTCAGAAGATTGTTATATCTTAACTTGTCCAATATGGCATCATTAAGCATTTCAACTCCGTTGTAGGCTTTTTTGCTAATAACTTTGAACTTTCGCTCCTGTTCAGAATATAACTCAATTAAACGTCCTGCAAGGTCTTTTGTTGCCCATCTCGTCATGATGAGAATGACTTTAGCTTTGCCCTCTAAACGGCTGTACATTGTATCTGTGAACCACTCAAAATGCTGCTCTAATATACCTGCATGGTTTGCTTCATATGCGTTTTTAACAATGTCATCAATTAAGATTATATCCGCACCCATGCCTGTGGTTGTAGAAGTAGGAGAGGTCGCTAAATAGTTATTATAAGGGCTGCCTTCTAATTTCCACAAGTCAACACTTGCGCTTCCGCGCTCAATTTTTGTGTTAGGAAATATATCGCTATAAACAATTCTGTCTCGATTAGCTTTCACTTCCATGATATTATTCCTGGCTGCTTTCGAAAACGTTCTACTTAATTTCTCATTGTATGAAGCTGCAATGAATTTAAGCGTTCTGTCATTCCCGAATACCCACTCCACAAACATCGTAGCCGTTAGGCTTTTGGCGTGTCTTGGAGGTATGTTTATGATCAACAGTTCATTATCGTCATATAGGAATTCTTGCATCGAATCACATAATTCTTTTAAGTATTCAATACCTGTGTACATCTTTGGGACTTTGATGCAGCAGTATTCATAAAATGATTTTCTTGCTAAAGCGCATTTTAATTTTGTTTTAGTAGCGTTATTTACAATCATTAAGCAACTTCCTTATTTCCTCAACGCTTAGTTCGTCATATTCATTATCTATATTCTTTTGATTCCCTGCGCTGCTGTTAACAATTTCATTAAGCTCTTTAAGGGACGAAACCAACTTCCGTAATCGTCCTACATCAACTATGCTAGCTTTGTGTTTGTCTCCAAATGCATCAACAAATATTGTAAGTTCTTCAATGCTTTGGTTTATCTTTTCATGGAGTTTGTCTCCTGTGTCTAATATCTTAGCTATCCTGTTTGATTCGGTTATTGCTATTTTTTCCACTGTTTTTTGTTGCGTCCGCTCCATGATTTTGTTGTGTTGTTCTTTGCGTTCTTTTGCCCACGCTTCTCTGTTAGCTTTGTCCTTTAAGGTGTTAAATGAAACGCCGTGTTTTTCTGATAATTTACGTTGACTTATGCTTGTGCTTATATATTCGTTCTTAATCTTAATCCAGTCTGTCACATCACCACCACATTTTACAATAATATTGAACTACAACACCGTCTTAATCATCCTGCCATACTGAGGATTCACATACTTGAAAGCTACAATTCCCATAAA
>CAZTAY010000098.1:0-10655 GCA_964611655.1 uncultured Eubacteriales bacterium | reverse complement strand
AGCAAAATATATGCGTTTGAATGGTTGAATTGCAAATTTGTTGGTAAAAATTCGGGAGTAAGAACCATTAAAAACCGTGCAAATTCAAGGTTTTTACGGTTTGAGCTTAATTTACGGACAATGTTCTCCGTTTCGGATTTAATCACCAAGTCTAGGTGAGAAGAATAGGGCAAGCAAGAAAAGGTTATCCGCCAAGTAAAATTGACTTTTCTAGCTTGCTCTTTTTTCTTTCTCTGAAAAAGTGTTTTCAAACTTATAGGTAATGTTTATGTCTTGCTGTTCACCGCCGTCACGCTCGTATACTTCCGACACTTCTATTCTTTCTATAAGTTCTAACACAATTTCCCTTGATAATGTTTCTAATGAAAGACACTTTTTGATTTTCGCAATCCAAGAAGAAATATCTTTGTCGGTTTCCCTACAAGCGGATAAGTTTTTTTGCAATTCTTCCAGTTCCTTAAAAATTCTTGTCTGCTCATCATCATATTTTTTAGCCATACGCTTAAAAATATTTTCGGGAACAATTCCGCTGACTTTCTCTTCAAAGAGGGATTGAATGAGATTATCAATTTCTTTTACTCTGTATTCTTTCTCTTTGATTTGGACTTCAAATCTATGTATGTCTTTTTGCTTTGTGGAATTATGCGTCTTTAATAGTCGTTCTATCAGTTTGCTTTCATCATTTTGTGCTAATTTAGCATACTGCTTGAGGTCTGCAATAACTGCTTTAGAAAGCGTATCTAACAAGATTGTATGAGGGTTACAAGCATTAGAACCTCTGTTTTTGTATCTGCCACATCGATAATATTCTTTGATGTATGTTTGATAGTGTCTACAATCAAATGTCATTTTTGTACCGCAATCGGCGCACACAACTATTCCCGAAAACAAACTTACATCACCGTCTTTGTTACGGCGTATCCCTACATGATTTTTTGTCATTCGGCTTTGCGCCTCTTCCCATACGCTTTTTTCTATAATGGGAATATGCGTATCTTCGACAACAATCCAAATATCAACAGGATTTTTAGATATTTGCTTGTTTTTAAATGACTTGACGGAGCGTTTACCCTGTGCCATTGCCCCATAGTATACAGGATTTTTAATGATATTCATTACAGTACCTCTTCCCCACTTGTTTTTATGTTTAATGTAGGGGTTAGGCTTGTTGACAGTTGTGTAATAATAGTCATTGGGCGTTTTGATATTCTCACGATTGAATGTATCAGCTATAAACCGTCCACTACTGCCGTGTAAAAACATTGTGAATATACGTACTACAATGTTAGATACATTTTCATCAATAATCAGCTTGTGTTTATCTTCGGGCGATTTCATGTAACCGTAAGGCGCACGGCTGTTGATGAATTTTCCTTGTTGTGCAAGCGTTTTCTTTGCGGAACGTGTTTTACGGCTTATATCTTTGGCGTACATTTCGTTGAGAATATGTTTGAATGGCGTTATGTCATTTTCTGTGATTGTATCTATACCATCATTTAACGCTATGTAACGGACGTTATTATTGGGGAAGTAGGTATCTGTATAATAGCCTGCTTCTGAATAGTTGCGCCCTAGACGGCTTAAATCCTTTGTAATGACAAGATTGATAACACCGTTTTCAATATCCTGTATCATTTCCTTAAAATTGGGACGTTCTAAGTTTGTTCCTGTTTAACCGTCATCTTGATAAATCCGCTTTACAGTCCACCCCTGTTCATTAACATAATTTATCAGCATATTTTTTTGGTTGGATATACTCATACTTTCGTCTTTTCCGATGTTATCGTCCTTAGAAAGCCTGCAATATATCCCAACATTATAATTATTTACTGTCTTCATCTAAATTCCTCCAACGAAAACAGCGTAATTATGCTAAAATACCTATAACTTTATTTTACCATAAATGCGGTTGAAAGTCCAATATTACACTGTTTTTTCGGTTGTTTTACATAAAGCAATTGAGTAAAGTTTATTCTCCAGTCTTCCCTCTGTTGAGAAACTTGTTTGATGCAGATTATTAGTTTGCCGACTTTAATCAGGGTTTGTTTGGGTGGCTCACACTCCATTACTTTTATACTTCTTTCGGCTATCTAAGTTAAGTTATACTGTTTTTAGTCAAATGGTGTTGGTGTGTTCATATCAAGCTGTACTGCGTTCTTTAACAAGTTGTTGTCAATTGCCAAATTCGCATTATTATGTACCGACTTTACAAGTGCGTCGTAATCTACATATTCACTCATTGGAATTTGATATTTAAAATATCTGTTTCCCTCTTTATAGTGATAAACTATAAAGGAAATACGTCGGCGTAACTGTTCAAATGTATCTATGCTTTTGTTGGCGTGTATCATGTCATGATACAGCTTTTCCGGTGGGTACACAGATGTTATATGAATTTCATTCCACAAACTTAGAACGTTTGTGTACCTTGCGCCGATTTGTACTTTGTAGCCATCAAATATAGTTAATAGTTGGTTATAGCGCATTTGACCTCTAAATTCATCAATAAATAAGCATTCTTCTCCACTGTACTTATCAAAACCACCCCTTTAATAATCCGTAACGATATAAATATAATCTTCGCCGTACTCCTCGGCTAATTCAACAAGCGCATGGCTTTTGCCAGTACCCGACAACCCAACATGCCAATATATTACAATATTACGTTTTACAGGCGTTTCTAAAAAACGTTTTCGATAGTATGCTTCTTTAATCATCTTATCGTATCGCCTGTATTGCAATGACATATCCATTATTGCGTTTGGGGTTCTGCCTTGCCCTATCATTTCTTCAATAATTTCTAAATCCCTGCGTTGTCCTTGATAGCCTTTTATCTCACCATGACGAGCTGAACAAACCATTTTTTCGCCTTTTTCTTGAAATTTCCCTTTTTTATTTATATAATCTTCGGCATCACTTTTTGAGCCTTTTGTTGGTTCTATGTGCATTGATGGATATGTCTTTTTTATAGCCGAAAAGCGCATAGCTTTTGTATCTTCTAAAACCGCATGGCAATGCTTAAGCCCATCGGGTGAAATGCAATAAGTAATGGCGCAAGTACGTTGAGGATTATCTTCTATCCATTGTTGCAGTATTTTATCAACTATTTGTTGTGGCGTTCCAGTATATCCATGTTCTTCGGGATTGTTGAAAACACAGAACCATGATTTGCTAATACTTTCCGACATGGTTTCCCCCCTTTGTAACTAAGCTGTAACGGTTTAGGTTACGAAATGCAATCTGCCAAACCGCATAATTTCAAGGCTTACTATATATTATGTAACTGTAACCAAGTGGCGGGTAATACTAACCGCCACTTGAAGCTACAAACGGTGGGCTGAGTGATTAACGGCGGTTTTGCCTTACGGCAACCGCCATTAATCACCGCCCAATACAAAAGTTGTGCTTATTCCTCATTAGACATTAAATTAAATATAGTTTGTTCTAATGCCTTTTCGTTTTGTACAGCTGGTACGGTAATCGCAATGGGAGGTTTACCATCAAACAACATATAGCCTTTACCTTGTTCGCATGGCTGTATGGTTTCAGCTTCTTCACTTGTACAAAATGACCTTACACTTTCTTTTGAGGGACTTCCTAAAAACACAACATTCAGACAATCCCTTGAGCCAAACGGAAAACTTTCAGCCATAGCACGTTGACAACCTAAAATAATATGCATATTAAACGCTCTTGTCATAAATAAAAGTGTACCCATACGTTTTTTTATTTCTTCTGATTCTTTCTTTTCAAGAGAATTTAGCCAACTGATATATTCGTCAATCAGCAGCAAACAAAATCTTCTGTCTGTATTGCCGTTTAACCTGCTTTCAAATGTTGAGTAAAAATCGTTAAAACCATCAATGACATTCGTATATCCTAAATAGCGAGATTTGTTATTATTCAAAAATTGAAAGTCAACATTTTTATAATCACATACCCATATTTTAGCGTGATCGTACAGAGATACACGCCCAAGTATGATTTTAATAAAATATGTTTTTCCACTTTCTGTATTACCTAATATCAAAAGATGTGGGTGTATTTCACTATCCCATTGAACATATTTTTGATGATTGGCATAATCTAATAAAACGCTGTCATAGCCCAAAGGAATTTCCACATAACACACCTCTAAAAATCCATATCTATACGATTGTTTTTGTGAATTTTTACGTTATCAGAAGTTGTGTATATCAGCAGAATTTGTTTGTTTTTTGGCTTAAAATCGTGAATTATAACACCGAGTTCAGATTCGATATTTTCCCTTTTGGCTTGAAACTCTGTTTTCGTGTTTCCGTTTAAGTAAACTTCCCATATCGTAAAAACTGGCGTCTCTTTGTCCTTATACCTATCGAGTAAGAACGGAGCTTTTTTGGCACGAGTATAAATCCCTGCTGATATAAACGCATTTTCAGCTTTTTTTGCCCAACGCAATTTTGTACCGAATAATGACATTAAAACCAAGAAGATAAAAACGCCGAAAAAGGGAACGCCTATTACGAATATCCATTGAAATATTTTCATTAATAAATCGCTGTTAACAAAGTAAATCTTATGTATTAGCTGATTACTGTTAACCCAACACAACGTTATCGCAATTATATATGCTAACGCGATAAAGGCTTTAGCTGGATTTTTCAGCAGTGACCTTAAACCATATTTAATCCGAAAGATTAATTTTTTTAAGGAAGATGCTTTATGAATTTCCGCTATTTCTTGTTGGCTTAAATTTATTCTACTGAAATTTGAATCATTAATTTTGTTCATTGTTTCACCCCTCATTAAATTAATTAATCGGTTGTTAGAGAGAGTATTATAATCCTCTCTCTAACGTTCCGATTAAATTACTCATTTTTTGTTAATGCTTACTTCTCTTGCTGAATTTGCACGAATCTTACAGACTGGTATTCGTCATAAAAGAAATTTGCTTCTTTTCCAACAAAAGCATTAAATTCTTTTTCTGTCAAAGGCTTGCCAAAGTTTTCTGATAGCACTTTATACTTGGCTTTTATACTTTTGACTTTAATTCCAGTGCCTTTGTCAGAATCAAACGGTTCAGTACAATGGAACATAATGTATGATATGGAGTGCCCTCATAAACGCCTGTTTTTTCTTCAATACCTATTATTTTCATACTTGTTTCACCTCCTCCCTTTCTATATAAATGATACTGAATCAATGGTTTTTTATTGCCATAGTTAGCTATGTGTATAGCGGATTTTTTCATATAGTTATTGAGAATATAAATAGCATTATTACATGTACATTCTAAATAAATGGTAATATAATGATATTTATATTGTTATTGCGTTTTAAAAGGAAATTTAATGCTATTTATTTTTTGGGGGAGAGTATAACATGAGTTATCGGAGTGTTAAAAATGGAAATCTTAGTGTAATTGCTAGACGAATTAAACAATTAAGAGAAAATGCAAACGAAACACAAGAGGTTCTTGCAAGAAAAATCAATATGTCTACAACCACTCTTTCAAAAATCGAACAAGATATTATTAATCTTACACTTGAAAATGCAAGAAGAATTGCTGACCATTATAATGTAAGCATAGATTGGATTTGTGGTAGAGTAGATGACATGAGCGTTTCTGAAAATGTTCTAAACACTTTGTGCAGGTATATAAAAATTTCAACGCATGTAATGAGCATAAGGCAGACACATAAAATACCATTTATATCAATAAATCAATACTTGTTTGATTTTCTAAACGTTTTAAATGATGCATACAATTACAAAAAGAATGATGTACCCGATGAAGTAATTGGCGCATGGCTTGAAAAAGAAAAAGAAAAAACGCTTAACTTTTTTCAAAGCGAATCAAAAGAGCCTTTTGTTAAATATGCCCTTCTTTCTCAGAGAGATATAGCGTCAGATGAAACAATGGAACTTATAGAAAACACTTATCAAGAAAGCATAGAATAATATCCATACGTTGCAAGAGCATAAAAAAATCCCTTATGATATTTTTAAAACCATAAGGGATTTGCTATATTTATGATTTAGTCAAAATCCAAGAATTTCGATGCAGGGGTATCAAGGATTCTTGCAATTCTTAAAAGTGTCGTTAGACTGATAGGTTTATCCATATTTGGAGCTTCAATCGCACCAATATAGCTTGTAGATATATTCATACGTTCCGCAAGCTGTTCTTGCGTCAATCCTTTTAGTTTGCGGTAATACGATATTTTTAAGCCAATTTTTTTAAATTCATTTGAGAAATCTTCCATTGAAATTCACCCCTACAAAATAATTGTAAGGGCTTGACAAGCAAATGTGTATCACATAAAATATATATAATTATATCCGCAGTAGTTATATTTATATGTATTGAGATTATATAACTGTGAAAGATTGAACAAAATAATATTTTTGAAAGAGGTTGAGAACATGAGAAAACAAGTATCTATGGCAATGGCACTAGCCTTTCTAGTTTGCATAATGGCGATACCAATACAAGCTAGTGCGGAAAATGAAAATGCTACAAGTATTAAAAGTGGAGAAGCAGTATTAGGTAGTCCAGCATTTAAGAATCCAGAGGACTATTTATTACTGTCACAGATAGTAATGGCAAAGAGATTGCGCCCACAGAGTATTATGTGACAGCAGGAGATAGCAGTAATTTATTTACAAATGCTGGGCATGATGCTTATGGGTACTATCTTTCGCATGTAGTGAGGTCAGGTAATAGCGGTGCAAAACTAGGGAGCGCTGATTTTATTTAAAACGTTAAAAAGGGCAATTATAATATTAAAATAAGTGTATACCACGGTAATCTATCTTCTATTACAATGGTAATCAACACGCCCTCGGCTATCATCGCTACCCCAACATCATCGGAAGTACAAGTCAACGGCAAATCTGTTTCTTTCGACGCCTATACAATCGAGGGCAATAACTATTTCAAACTGCGCGATTTGGCTTATGCGCTGAATGGAACAGCAGCACGATTTGAGGTTTCATGGGACGGCGAGAAAAATACTATTTCTCTAACAAGCGGAAAAGAGTATACTGCTATGGGCGATGATATGGCTCACAAGGGCATAGGGAACAAAATGCCTACACCCACAAGTGCAAAGATTTATCTTGATGGTAAAGAAGTGCAATTTACAGCCTATACAATAAATGGTAACAATTATTTCAAACTTCGTGATATTGGAAAGGCACTTGATTTTTGGGTTGATTGGGACGGTATAAATAATCGGATTGTAATTGACACAGCTATAGTTTCTGCTGGTCTAGTTTATGATGAAAATGGATATATTGTTGGTGGTGTAAAATGGGATACTAGCAACGCAGGCTTAGGTAGTTTGGATGAGGAGAATGCCCCTGTTGAATAAAATCGAAGCAATAGGTTAAAATCCATTATACTAAATCCAAGTGAAGGGTACTTCAATTTTTCTAAACGTTCACAGAAAATTATTGAGGCTTCCCCCTTGACTTGGATTTTTTTACGTGCTGTTGATGTAACGTCCGGCTCATTACTGCATATCACCTATTCAAGTAAGCTGTACCTTTTAAGTGTAGCATGCAAAACCACTTCATTAGGTTATCGCAAGTCGGAAGTTTTTAAGTTCTTGGGCGTTCCCCCCAATCCTCCCATCCTCTCACCCTGCATATCAAAAAACATTGAAAATTTTTTCAGCCATACAAATAAAAAACTCATTCAAAAGCACTTACACTTTTAAATGAGTTTTTCAATAGCTATTATAATGGTAGGTATTTCAGAAATTACGCTTGTTTTCAATATATTTTAAAATCGTTTTCGTTGGTAATTAACTACGATTCAGAT
Source organism: uncultured Eubacteriales bacterium (assembly GCA_964611655.1). Lineage (GTDB taxonomy): Bacteria > Bacillota > Clostridia > Lachnospirales > CAZTAY01 > CAZTAY01. The sequence goes on along the minus strand of CAZTAY010000098.1, from coordinate 2,848 downwards.
TTCTCCGCGAAAAAAGTTTGTAATTGCGAATGCAAGCTTTTTTGCTGTTGACAACGATGTTTGAACCCATAGTTTAACAAAACCATTTTAAGAAATTAATAGTTAGTTTTTTTATTTTATAGTATAAGATTATCTTAATAGACAATTCAAATTTGCCGGTTGCCATCAAGACCATATAATAGGTGCCTTAAAAAATTTATAGCTTCGTTTCCTTTAATAAAATATCTCTAAAAGGCGCTTGCAAACCGCTTAAACTTTTATGGTTTTTCAGAAACAAATGTTAATCCAAGAAATTTGATTTTATCTGCCTTTTTCCCATCCCCTATTTTTATATCCCAACGGTCACTTAGGAACGTCAGCAATTTAACACCTCTTTCAAGAATCTCTTTTGCGCCCCAGTCATTATAAGCAGTAAGTTATATCTCAGAATATGTTCCATACATATAACCTATTGAGCTATTAACAGACCCTTTCTTTTCAGGGAAAGGCTTATTTCCAAGTTTAGAATTCTTTTCACCGGAGATACATACTAGGTTACCTAGTGAATTTCTTAATTGGTTTTTTTCTTTCTTCGAGTAGGCATTGAACATATTTATCCAATAACTAGAATGGGCATTTTGTGGATAAATGTGTTCGACAGAGTTATTTGTCTTAAAATAGACATCTCTATCAAGTTTCTCGAAATTATTTTTACTCTGTTTCACCAAATAAATTTCATATTCACAAAGAAAATACTTTAAGAATTCTTCGTTATAAAACCCTTTTCTACTATAATAAGAACTTATTTTTTGATTTAAGTCATTAGAGCTGAGAATTGTATTTACCACCTTAGTTAATTTCTCAATAATCCCTGTAATCGTGATATCACCTTTATCAAGTTTAATTATGATTTCACTAAAATCAAATCTTGTTAATTCATCAGGAGTATAGCATTCAATAGGCACGAACAAAGTCGTAAACAAGTATTTCTCTAATGCTTTTAATAACTTAAGAAGCGTGGTCTCATTTTCATTTCTTGCTAAACATGCCATCAGCATTACTCTATAAAGCGGCGCAAAGGATGGCATGTATCTATGCCTAGAAAAGGTCATATTAATGTAGTTTAGTTTTTTTAGATACTCTTGGAGTTCACTGCCAAACTTAGAAAACTCAGGGTTATTAATGACATCCCAGTGCATTATACTGTTCTTTAAGCTTTTAGAATAATCAAAAACATCCTCTATCTTTAGTTTATCTTGAAAGATATTAGCTGGTACAAAGTATTCTTCTAAAAGGTAATCATCAAATAATATATATCGATAGTCTTCGTATCTAAAATACATTCTGCGGTTGTTCTTTAGGATGTCTTTCATTTTTGTACAGAAATATAGCTGAAAATGAGCACTCAGAAATTCATCATCAGGTAGTTGCTTATTTTTATTTTTTCCTAGGTAATGATAAATGTCCTTCCAACATGTATTTATATCTCTGCGAAGTCTGCTTTTCACATCATCGTCAATATTAAATAATGTAGAAAGATAAATCATTCTGTTTTTCAACAATTCTAAATGTGATAATGGCTTTCCTCTATTATTCATGGTCTCAAATGTTACAAAGACATCAATATCACTTGAAATTTCATATGTATTAAACAAGAATTTTTGAGATATTTTATAGAAAACTCTTTCTAATTCACCCACAGATAATGAGTTGATTTTTTGGGTAAAGAAATTCTTCGCTTTATCAAGATTAGCTGTATATGTGGTTTCCTGCAAATCCTTATCGGAAGCTTGGTTGCCCTCATACACCGAGTTTACTAGATAACTGTAACTTGGATTATTATCTTCATATCCAAAAAGATAAGAATTCGATTTATTCTCATCCTTCGACTCGGCAATGAATCGTTTATAAATATCTTCCTTGCTTGTGTAATTCAGTTTAGGTATACCATTTTCAGACATAGCATCAATTATTGATTTAATAAGTAAAATTGAAGTTGTAAGCCTTTGCTGACCGTCTACGACATAAAAAGGCTGGTAGCGCTTTGATTTAATCAACCAAGTATCATCAATCCATTTTGAGTGTACTGTCTCAGAAACCGGCTCGAGTGTTAGAACGCCAACATAGTGATTTTTTTCTTCATTAAGGCGCATTAAATCATTCCAAAAATCATTAACTTCTTTTTCTCCCCATGCATAGCCTCTTTGATAGTCCGGAATACGAAATATCGTATCAGTAAAAATTTTTGTCAGCGACATAAGTTGGTCGTTCATAATCTCCCTGCTTTCGACAAAAGAATCATTAGGATGATTATAACCTTATAAATTTTAGTTTGCAATATAATACGCAAAATTACATGGAAATTTTCTGTTTTACACAGCACTACTCAAGTTTATAATTTTATAAGAAAATTCTATTGGTATGTATATTAAAATAAAACGGGATGTGATTTCGCTACATTGTATTTACATCCCATATAAAATAGTAGTAAACAACCATGTTTTGAAACTAAAAAGTCAATTGCTCACTTAGTAGAGCGGCTTAAAATCAATGTTCTTTCGAGGGTTATGTTTTAACGCTTCTTTTTCCGTAAAAAGGCTTGTAATCATTGTGATTGCAAGCTTTCTTGCTACTGACAACGGTATTTGAACCCTAATTTAATTTGAGTTAATATTGATATATGAATGTACTCGCTATAGCTCGACTCATTACTACATATCACTAATTGGCAGTAAGCCGAACTTTTTAAGTATAGCACACAAAACCGCTTCATTGGTTTATCGCAAGGCAGAAATTTTAAGACCTTGGGCGTTTCCCCCCCCCCCCCCCCTCTCTCACTCTGCATATCAAAAAGCATAGAAAAATTTTA
>CAZTAY010000097.1:0-10673 GCA_964611655.1 uncultured Eubacteriales bacterium | reverse complement strand
CCCATCAGAGCAAGGTCATAAATCTGTTGGCAAATAATGCTAACTTCATCAGCTTTACTATCGTCTTTTTTTATATTATTAAGCAATTTAATAAGGTCATGGTTTTTATTTAGTGTCAAAGTTTCTTGTTTTTCAAGTCCTGCACCAAACATGCCTGCCATATCACCATATAGCTTTTTCATTTCTTCAAGCCTTGCAGCATGTTCATCCAGTATTATGATTGCTGAAATTGAATCGGTTTTCAAGTTCGCCATCTTTATATTAATTATATCATTATCCAGTGATTTTCTGAAAATGGTTTCAAAAGCCTTTTCTTCATTTTCATTTTGGGTTTTTAATTCCTCCGATTCCTCTTCATTTGAAATCAAGTTAGAAATATCCGAATCGATTCTCATGAATTTAACGTCTTTTTCATTCATTTCAAGGAATGAGATGAAATGAGGATCAATTGGGTTTGGAAGAATTACTGCTTGCAGATTGTTTTCCTTGAACAGTTTTATATACTGTGCTTGTTGGTTTTCGTTATTTACATAGTATACTTTATTATCAGTTTTGTTCTGTTCAAGGTATTCCTTTTGAGTAAGGTATTTACCTTCTGTTGATTTAAAGAGGATTATATCCTTTATCTTTTCATAGAACTTTGATTCTTTAACACAGCCATATTTAATAAAGATACTTATATCATCCCAAAAACCTTCATAGCTTTCTTTTTGTTCCTTATAAACTGAGTTAAGCTTATCCCCAACCTTTTTAATTATGTATCCAGACATCTTTGCAGCATAGCCATCATTTTGAAGGAAGCTTCTGGATACATTAAGAGGTAGATCAGGGCAATCCATTACGCCTTTTAATAGCAATAAAAATTCAGGGATAACTTCCTTTATGTTATCAGCAACATACACTTGATTGCAATATAACTTTACCTGACCTTCCATTACATCAAGGTCACTTCTTAGTTTAGGGAAATATAATATCCCTTTAAGTCTAAAAGGATAGTCCATGTTTAAATGAATCCAGAACAAAGGTTCATTAAAATCCATAAAATTTTCACGATAGAATTGTTTATATTCTTCGTCAGTACAATCGCTTGGCTTTTTCAGCCATAACGGGGAAGGATTGTTAATACATTTTTCTTCTGTTTCTGTTGCTTCACTTTCTGTTTCTTTATTTGTTTCAGTTTCTGGCTTAATTTCTTCTAGAAAAACTTCAACCGGCATGAATGAGCAATATTTCATGATTGTTGAACGAACAAGTGAGTATTCTAAAAATTCCTTGCCATCTTCACCGATGTATAAGGTAATTTCAGTTCCTCGTTGGCTTTTTTCACTATCATCCATTTCAAATTCAATTCCGCCATCTGATATCCATTTTACAGCTTTCGCTCCGTCTTTGAATGACATGGAGTTTATCTCGACTTTATCGGCTACCATAAAAGCGGAATAAAACCCAAGTCCGAAATGTCCGATTATTTCATTTTCCTTGCTTACTTTGTCTTGATATTTTTCCATAAAGTCTTTAGCACCAGAAAAAGCAATTTGGTTAATGTATTGTTTAATTTCATCAGCATCCATGCCGATTCCATTATCAGTGACTTTGATTGTACTGTTTTCTTTGTCCAGCGTAACCCTTACAAAAAATTTTTCGTTTTCATTAACCTGTGCCTCTCCCATACCAATAAGGTTCTGTAATTTTGTTACAGCATCACATCCGTTAGAGATTAGTTCACGAACGAATATGTCCTTGTCAGAGTAAAGCCATTTTTTAATGATCGGAAGAATATTTTCACTGCTGATAGACAGTGAGCCCATTTCTCTTTCCATATAATCATCCTTTCTTATTTGTATTATTCAGAGCCTACCCTTTTGGATAGACTCGGATTTTATTTTGTATTTTTAATAACTTTTAGACGTGTGAACTCGTCGCGTTCACGTTCTTCCAGTGTTGATGCTATATTTTTAGTAAGCTGTTCATACCTGGGGATTGTTAAATACTTTAAGGCGTTTGCCCGTCTTTGAGTCTTTTTTATGCTTGTTGCCAGCCTGAATGCCGTGGTTTCAATTGTACAGAGTTTAACTGTTAATTCTTTAACAATCCTGAACTTAAGCACCGCTTCGTCAAGAGCTGATGTGGTATTCATAAAGCCATAGTTGGGGATCATATCGTCTTTGCTGCATCTGACTTCAGGAATTTCTACTCCCATAATACTTCTAATACGAACAGTAACAGTTTCTTCAAGAGGCATCCCAAAGCTTAATGTTCTTACGTTATGAAGACCCATTGTTATATTGGCTTCCTGAAGTGCCATGTATGCTTCATGGAAGGTTTTATGCATTAGCTTTTGAATTTCGGCAGCCTTGTTGTTGAGCTCCATTATTTCACGTATAAGGACATTTCTCTTTTTGTCTATCAGGTCATAACCCATTTTAGACATTGCAAGAGTTGATTTCGCCTTCATAAGATTACCTTTTGTCGGGAACTCACCAGTATCCATTTAAACCCTCCCTAGAGCAATGTTTTTACATCTTAGCAATAAGTTCTAACTATTTATCCTGATTACCGGGATAGAATTCTTCAAGAATATTAGTAGAAATTCTATCAAGCTCTGACTTTGGCAATGCTTTTAACATATCCCAGCCTAGATTTATAGTTTCAGTAATTGATCTGTTTTCGTAACGACCTTGTCTAAGGTAATTGCTTTCAAAATCAAGCCCAAACTTGCTGTAGGTCTTATCCAAATCACTAAGTTCATCCTCGCCTATAACAGAAGCAAGTGCTCTAACATCACCCACATGGGCATATGAGGAAAAGAGCTGGTTAGATAAGTCGGGGTGATCTTTTCTTGTATAACCCTCCCCTATTCCGTCTTTCATAAGCCTAGAAAGTGACGGCAGGATATTAATAGGAGGATAGATACCTTTTTGGAATAAATCTCTATCAAGAACGATTTGACCTTCTGTAATATAACCTGTTAAATCAGGCACAGGATGGGTAATATCGTCATTTGGCATAGATAAAATTGGTATCTGAGTTACAGAACCATTTCTGCCCCTTACAATGCCTGCTCTTTCGTATAGTGAAGCAAGTTCGCTGTATAGGTATCCCGGATATCCTTTACGTGAGGGAATCTCTCCTTTTGAAGAGGAAATCTCACGCATTGCTTCCGCATAAGCAGTCATATCCGTTAAAATAACAAGAATATGCATTTCTTTTTCATAAGCTAAATATTCAGCAGCCGTTAGTGCAGCTCTAGGTGTTATAATTCTTTCTGTGACTGGATCGTTAGCAAGGTTAAGGAACATAACTACTCTTTCAAGAGCGCCGCTTTCTTCAAAGGATTTTCTAAAGAAATCAGCAACGTCATATTTTACACCCATTGCAGCAAACACAATGGCAAACTTTCCGTCCTGACCCTCGCCTAAACTTGCCTGCCTTACAATTTGAGCTGCAAGCTGATCATGTGGTAGGCCGTTTCCAGAAAATATAGGTAATTTTTGCCCCCTGATTAGGGTAACAAGCCCATCAATAGATGAAATTCCTGTCTGAATAAAGTTTCTTGGATATTCCCTTGAAACAGGGTTTATCGGTTTACCGTTTATATCGGCTTTAACTTCTTCAAAAATTTCTCCTAATCCGTCAATGGGTCGACCTGCGCCATCAAAAACCCTGCCTAAAATTTCTTCTGAAAGGGAAATCTGCATAGGTTGACCAGTAAGTCTCATATAAGTGTTACTTAGACTGATGTTCTCCGTTCCTTCAAAAACCTGGACAACAGCCTTATCTCCGTCAATCGTAACTATTTGACCTGTTTTTTCCAAGCCATTTGACAGTCTTATTTTAACGATTTCTTCATATGAAGCATTTTCCACTCCGTCAAGAACTATAAAAGGGCCATAAACCTCTTTAAGTCCTGAAAACTCTATAGCCATTCGTTCACCTCTTCGAAAAGCCTTGTATACAAATTTTATGAATTATCTTTCATAACCTTATTAACAAATTGATCAATATAAACCTTATAATCTTCTAATTTCTCGATTTCATTATTACTTACATCGTATTTAATTGAAATTATTCTCTCAAAAATGTCTTCTTTTTTCATTTGAGACATTGGGATTCCGGTATCAACCAGAGTTTTTAGTTTATCATAGAAATAAAGTATGATCTCCATCATTTTTTCTTGTTTTCTAAGTGGTACATAGGTATCATGTTTATGATAAGCATTTTGCTGTATGAATCCTAAACGGATTACCCTAGATATCTCCAGTATTAATTTTTGGTTATCAGGCAAAACATCTCCGCCGATAAGCCTAACTATTTCCATTAATTTATCTTCTTCATGGAGTATTCTTAGAAGATCACGCCGTCTGCTAACAAATTCGTAACTAACATTATCCTGATACCAGTTTTCAAGGTCATCAACATATTCACTGTAGCTTGTTAACCAGTTTATAGCAGGAAAGTGTCTTGCATAAGCAAGGTTTCTGTCCAATGTCCAAAAGCACTTTATAAAGCGTTTAGTGTTCTGTGTAACAGGCTCTGAAAAGTCTCCACCCTGTGGTGAAACTGCTCCTATTATGGTCACAGATCCTTCCGTACCGTTTAGGTTTTCACCATAACAAGCTCTTTCATAAAATGCCGCCAGTCTTGAAGAAAGATAAGCAGGAAACCCCTCTTCGGCAGGCATTTCTTCAAGGCGTCCTGAAAGCTCTCTTAAAGCTTCTGCCCATCTGGAAGTTGAGTCAGCCATAATTGCAACGTGATAACCCATATCCCTGTAATACTCCGCAAGCGTAATTCCTGTATAAATACTTGCCTCCCTAGCTGCAACAGGCATATTTGAAGTATTTGCAATAAGTGTCGTTCTATCTAACAACCTTCTTTGGGTTCTCGGATCCACAAGTTCCGAAAATTCTTCCAGAACCTCTGTCATTTCGTTTCCACGCTCACCGCATCCAATATAGACAATTATATCAGCATCAGACCATTTTGCAATCTGGTGCTGCGTCATTGTTTTTCCTGTACCAAATCCTCCTGGAACGGCTGAAGTACCGCCTTTTGCGACAGGAAACAGAGTGTCAATTACTCTTTGACCTGTAATCAATGGCATTAATGCAGGATATCTCTTTTTAACAGGTCTTGGTGTTCGTATCGGCCATTTTTGAACCATTGTAAGCTCTGTTTGGTTGCCCTTACTATCCTGTAAAACTACTATACTATCTCTGTTGCAATACTTTCCGTCAGGCATAGCTTTTATAACTTCACCCTTAATAACAGGAGGAATCATAACTTTATGAACAATTGATTCTGTTTCTTGAACCTCTGCGATTATTGAACCGCCTTGAATTTTATCTCCGGCTTTAACAGTTATTTTTACGTCCCATTGTTTATCCATATCAAGAGATTCAACATGTACACCTCTTGGAATAAATGAACCTGATTCGTTTTCGATTACATGTAATGGTCTTAAAATCCCGTCAAATATAGTTCCTATGATTCCTGGTCCAAGGGAAGCGGAAACAGGATTACCCGTTCCCTCAACTTTTTCACCTGTTCTTAACCCTGTGGTGCTTTCAAAAACTTGAATGGTGGTCATTTCCGGTTCAATACTGATTACTTCACCAATTAGCTTTTCAGTTCCAACCATTACCATTTCAGACATTTGGAAGTTGCGACTGCCTTTGACTCTTATAACAGAACCGTTAATACCAAAAATATAGCCTTCTGCGTTCATGGCAGCCTCCTTTTATTGATAGATCCTTATTTTATTGAATTTTGAGCGTTCTTCCTCAAACCTTGTTTTAAACGAGCAGTCAGCAATACGCATATCACCAATCGTTATTTTCAGACCACCCATAAAGTTAACATCACTTTGTATAACATTTACGCCCTTTTCTGTTTCAAGTCTTTCTTTAAGGTGCATATCTCTCTCAACAAGATAAACAGTCTGAACTTGGCCTTCAATCTTATACTGATCAACAAGTGATAGCAATTGGATTTCATACTCGGCTGAATTAAAATACTGTTCTAGCTTTATTAAAACAGCATTAAAGAGCTGATCTAGATATTTATTTCGCATAATTATAAGTTTACGTTTACCTGTTGCCTGTGCCTCAACAATTTTACGTCTATTGTTTCCTGAAAGAACATAAAGTTGTTCTTCATATCTTCTTTTATAGCGATCCGAAGTTTCCTTTTCACAATCAATACAAGCTTCGTTATACTTTTCTTCGATATTTTCAAGAGTGGTTTTCCTCTGCTTTTCTGCTTCCTCATAAACCGCTCTAGCAAATTGTTCAAGTTTATCTTCAAAGCTGATATTTGCCATATAAACACCCTTTTCAATAAACATCCATTTTGATGCCAATAGCTTCCTGGACATATCTTGTTATGAAATCCGAAGGTCTTACGGAACCATGCCTGTCTGGAATTTCCACGAGCAACGGCAGACCTTTTGAAATACGCATGTCTCTTACAAGTTCAGGGAAATCAAATCCCAATTTTTCGGTTATAATAATAACTGCAATTTCTTTGTCCTGGGATGCTTTTAAAAGGGCGTCCTGAAACTGAAATTTTTCATGAACAACAGTTCCCGGCACTCCAGCAAGACGCATCCCTGTAAGCGTGTCGTCATTATCGCTTATTAAAAAGAATTTCATTATTTACACCCTGCCTAAAATCATGATTGAAATAATGAGTCCATAAATTGCAACACCTTCTGCAAGTGCAACAAATATCATTGCCTTACCCATTATACCTTCATTTTCTGAAAGTGCGCCAAGGGCAGCCGCAGCTGCTGATGAAACTGCAATTCCAGCACCTACACAGCTAAGACCTGTTGATAATGCAGCAGCAAGATATCCCATACCTGAAGCCCCTTGAGCCGCAACTGTAACACCAGGGGAGGCATGAACGGCTGATTCTGCAACTGCACCACTTGCCATTGCTGCTGTAAACATAAATATTGTGCCTACAACAAGAATACCAAAGAATGAAATTATATTAATACCTAACATTTTCTTGAATGTTTTCGGTTTTCGTTCGCCTATAAAAAAGACTCCGACCGGGATAATAATTGCAAGAGTTAATAAAAATAGAATTATCTGTGACATTATAATATCCTCCTATAAATTCTTTCTGTCTTTATATGATTTAAACTCTTTACCCCCGCCTCTAAAGTACCGGGAGAACATTTCATAGTATTGAAGTCTTAAAACTTGAATTGCAACAACCAAGCCTTCAAGACCCATTACAAACAAATTGCCGATTATCATGACAGCCATATTGCCGCCGCCTCTTTCAGATGCTCCTGCAAGCATAATTACAACACTCATCATTCCGGCATGACAAAGAGCAAAAGCACCCACACGGACAAAAGATATTGTATTTGTTAAATAGCTAAGCAAAATCTCAAACGTTTCAAAGAAAGTTTCTACCAGAAACAATCCGATTGAGCCGTGTTTATGTTTTTTCTCCTTGTTAACCAAATTGCTAAGAGGTTCTTTAAACGCTATAAGCACTAATGGTATTATAATAAAGATTAATGCTATTTCTATTGAAATGATAGGCTGATTTAGAGCAAATGTTGCAACAATTGCAATAATAACAATATAGAAAACAAGTCCAGCTAAACCGTTTGGCGAAAACAAAAGTGTTCCAAAATCCTTACGCCGTATACAATTAAATATATTTATAAACATAGCAAAAAGGTTTAAGAAAATACCGAAAGATACTGTAGTAATTAAAATATCCATGGTTGATTGCATTGGCTTTATCCATAGCGGCGTGAAGACTTCTTCATATCCAAAGACACTTCCGTACATAGCTCCGAAAAATGCCGCTGAAACACCTATAATCCCTAATATTGCGCCGATTGGTGATTTTTTGCGTCTATAATAAATCAAACCCAAAATTGAAAGAACCAATCCTTGGCCAAGATCACCAAACATCATTCCAAAGAGTATTGAATAAGTAATTGCAAAAAATGGCGTTGGATCAAATTCATTGTAGCCAGGTACACCATACATTTTGACAAAAAATTCAAAAGGCCTAAAAATTGCTAGGTTTGACAATTTGGTTGGGGTTTTCATTGTTTCATTTGGAGGTCCTTTTTCCAAAATAACAACAACCTTTTCGTCTCTTTCTGCTTCGGATTCAAGGGCCTTTGCTTGTTTTTCAATCATCCAACCCATTATTACATAAAAACCGTCCGCTGTTTTTGCAATATATTTCTTTGCATCATAGTAGGCTGAATACTCTAAAAGAGTTCTAAGAGCCGAAGATATCTCTTTTTTCATATGTTCAAGTTTTTCAGATTCTTCTTCTTCAATATCATGTATTTTAAGTTCGGTAATTTCAATTTCTTCTTTTAGCTTTGTAAATGTTAGTTCAGGAGAATCTTCCATTTCTTCTGGAAGCTCCACCCTGACAAAATGCAAAGAAGCAAAAATCATATCCACCTTTTCACAAAGCGTTGCAGGAACAAAATACATACCCCATACATATTCGCTGTCTGTATAGCTTTCCTCGAAGATTATATACGTCTGATCAAACAAATAATTATTAAACTGTTTATAACTTGTAATCGGTATTTTACCGAACCTGAATTTTATAAAACGAAAACTCCTAAGGTTTTCAATAGGAAATTCGAATTTGGTAAATGGTATTATTTTGTTTATAACTTCCTGACAGTATTTCCTTCTGCTTCTCAGGTTTTCTTTCTTTATTCTTGTTTCATCCAGCAACGCGTTTACTTCATTGACAATTGCTATTGCCTCGTCCTTTCCTATATCCTCTCCTAATGACTCATCTATGCTTAACAATTGTGCATGTTTTTTTGCGTCCTTTAGCACTGACGTAAGCGGATTATCAGAAGACATGAAGGTGACATTTTGAGTTGCGCCCACTTCCTTGATTGCATCCTCGAATTGGAAATCATATTTAGAGATATACTTCTCTCTGACCCTGTCGATATCATTAACAGGACCCATAATACTGACAAATTTCATCTTCTCTATCAAGCTTACACCACCTTTACCGGGTCAAGAATTAGCTTTTCTAGCGATTTTTCATAAGGCAATCCGTATCTTATACACTCTAGTAAAGTAGTAAGATTTCTAATTTCCAAGCCTTTTTCAAATATATATGCATATATTGGAGCTATAGAGAATGGATTTAAACGTTCTTCATCCTCATAAATCTTTTTCATGAACAAATAATAATGCTTTTCCAACTCACCAAACTTCATAGACTTAAATACATTTTTGTAGCTGGTGGCAGAAATTGCCCCCATAAACTCATCATTGTTTTTCGCCATAACAAGGCTATCAATATCCGATTTGCTTAGTTTATAATTTATAGGAGTTAGATACGTATAGATAATATTTTTATCTACTACATAATATTGTTTTGCCCTGTAAATTCTCATGATGTTCTGTAAATCTATATCCATTCCATTTATTTTTTTCACGGACTTATAATTAATAGATTTTAAATACATTTCTTGACATTTCCAAATTTCAATTGCCCAATATATATCCAACTGCAATTCAAAATCAAAAAGGGTTGGATTTTCACGGTTTATTTTTTTTAAGACGCCATGGTATTCAGTATCACTTAAGGTTTCTATAAAAGCCTGCAATGTGTTTGCGTTTAAAATCTTTTCAACATTAAACTGCATATGCCTAGAAAGAAACCTACCATAGTTTGGCAATGCATTTCTGTTGTCCCTACTGTCAAACAACCGTCTTAGAAGTGCTTTTAAGACTCCTACTTCATACTTTGAAAAAAACCTTCCAAGATATTTTCTAATGCTTGCATCTGTAACGAAATTACAAATAGATGAAAAGTCAGAATACAGAGAGTTAAGCAAACTTCTTTCAACAGGAATTCTTGAAAATCCATATTTTTCGATTACTTGCAAATGTTCAGCATAAGCAGGTTTACCCATAAGCGAAAGCGCAAAACTTTTTACATCTTCAGACTTAGTAAGCTCTATCATTTCATTGTTAGTAAGCAATTTATGAGCTAAGGCTTTTTTCTTCGCATAAATCCCACTGTATTTAATGACGTCTACAGTCATTTTAGTCACCGCCCAACGGCTTTATCTCTGTAATTCTCTTAAAGATTTCTTCAGTCCAAAGCTGTTCGTTTTGTTTGAACATTTGTTCCATACTTGAAAGCTTATCCTCATACTCTTTTTCATGTTTTTCTATTTCTTCAGCGGTTTTGGCGTCCATTTCACGTATTTCTTTATCTAATCTTTCATTATAATCATTTTCATATTTAAGATTAGTCTTGTTTTGCATGTCATGTATTCGTGCCGGCAAATTATTCTCCAGCTTTTCACCTTCCTCCGTCATTCTTTTAGCTCTTTCTTCAATCTCAATCAAGGCGTCAATGACCATGCTTTTCATAAAAGCGCCTCCTCGCAATTTTTTACAATGTTAAACAAATCTATGTTACGCTTTTTTCTTAAATATTACCATGTCAATACTGCACAATATTTCACGTCATTTTTTGATTTTTATAGTAATTCTGCATTTAGGATTTGTACATGTTTAACAATTGTTAACCAGCTCTTCATAATCTATTATTGTATGCTTTTATCTTTACTATATGTACTATTTTAAGCAAAAAAGTACAGTTCATTTTTTTTAGTATAAAATTATTTCTAAAAA
>CAZTAY010000096.1:0-10819 GCA_964611655.1 uncultured Eubacteriales bacterium | reverse complement strand
AATTTAATTAACTTATCTAAATTGCTAATATAAGTTTAAAATTTTAATCATTTTTTGTCAAGAAACGGAATGTGTAATAAAAACTTTTATCAAGCAATAAAATTAATGTTGAATACTGTTTCAAAGGTTTGTAATATTAAGGGGTGAGCAAATGATCAGGTTTAGCATAAGAAACATAAGAAAGATAAAGAATACTATGAAGAAAAAGTATGTAAAAATTATTATATATATAATAGTAACGTTATTAGTGTTAAGTGGTTTATGGGAAATTTCAAATAAAAGAGGTAATAGTATTTTCGAAACGATTTACAGTATAATGGAAAAATGCTTAACTTCTAGAGATTTGCTGCTTTTTACTGATGTATTTCCATCATTCTTTGATATAATGGGAGTTAATGAAATAGAAAATAAAGCTGTGCTATTAAATACAGCCGATGACACAAATTTTATGTCACTGGAGAATGCAGTTATATATGACGATGATATAATAACCAAAGAAATAATTGATGAAAGTTCTGATTATACATATGCTATAAGTAAACTATTTACTATAGATTCAACAGCTTATGTTTATCCGGAGGAATTAAACTTAAAAAGACTATCAGAAAAAAAACTTACCACAGATTTAACTGGGGACAAACCTAAAATATTAATATTTCACACCCATTCTTCTGAAAATTTTACCAACAGCAGAACTAATAAATCTGAAGATACTATAATAGGTGTTGGAGATACACTTGCGGATATTCTTAATAAGGAATATAATGTTAGTACAATACATTTTAAAGGTGTGTTTGATGTTCTTGGAGGAAAAGAAGACAGGGAAGGCAGTTATGAACGCATGGAACCTGTTATCAAAAAAATATTGGCAGATAATCCGTCTATTAAGATAGTCATTGATTTGCACCGTGATGCACTGCCAAATGGCAAAAAACTTGTTGCTGAAATCAATAACAAACCTACGGCTATGCTTATGTTTTTTAATGGTATTTGTAGAAGAAACGACAAGGGCAAGCCTGTTGAAATGGATTACTTGACTAACAATTATTTAGAAGACAATCTAGCATTTAGCTTGCAAATGAAACTAAAAGCAAATGAATTATATCCTACACTTACCAGAAAAAACTATATTAAACCATACCGTTATTCTTTGCACATGGCTCCTCTTTCTTTGTTGATTGAAGCCGGCGCATCATCTAATACAGTTGAAGAGGTAAAAAACGCAATGCCTTATCTAGCAGAGATTTTATATAATGTAATAACTGAGCAATAAGCCATTTTTATTACTAATCCGAAGGGCGGAGATTCAAATTGAATGATATCACTACCAAAGAATTTGATTTAATCAGGGAGCATATTAAAAAAAACTATGGTATAAGTTTGGGAGACGAAAAAAAGTCACTGGTCGTATCAAGGCTTAGATCAGTGCTTCAAAAAAATAATCTTGATAATTTCACAGATTATTATAATTACTTGATTAACGATAAGACAGGACAGGCTGCTATAACCTTTATCGATAAAATGTCAACAAACCATACTTATTTTATGAGGGAAACTGACCATTTTGATTTTTTTAGAGACAAAGCCCTTCCCGAGCTTGAAAAAAATTCAGGTAAAAAAGATATACGTCTTTGGTGTGCCGGTTGTTCATCAGGAGAAGAACCATATACTCTTCAAATTATAATGCAGGAGTATTTTGGTAATAAAGCAAATTCATGGGATACGACTATTTTAGCAACCGACATTTCAATGACGGTGTTGAAAAAGGCGTATAAAGGAATGTATAGTGCAGAAAATTTAAAGAGCATACCAGAAGAATGGAAAAAGAAATATTTCAAGAAAATTTCAGATGATTTTTATGAAGTTGACAGTAACATAAAGAAAAAACTTATTTTTAAGAAACTTAACCTTATGGATGATAAATTTCCAATGAAAGATAAACTGGATTTTATTTTTTGTAGAAATGTTATGATTTATTTTGATCTGGAAACAAGAGATAAGCTAATTAAAAAGTTCTATGATATAACTAAACCGGGAGGTTACCTATTTATCGGTCACTCTGAAACCTTAAACTACTCTGACGCTTCTTATAAATACATAATGCCCGCTGTCTACCAAAAAAGGATTTAAGGAGGTATTTGTATGTTTGTAACAATTGCAATTTCTATTTTGTTTATAGGAATTATCTGTCTTGTATTTGAAATTATTATTCCTGGTTTTGGAATTCCTGGGATTTTAGGAATTATTTGCGTGGTTATATCGGCGATTATGATCTCTCAAATTCCATTTGGAACTTATTATATAACTGCCGGCATAGCTGCGTTTGGAATAGGGTTATACTTTTTATATAAAACCCTGCGCTCCAGAAATTCTTTGAATGGATTTATATTAAATGAATCACTTAATGATGATGTAGATGA
Organism: uncultured Eubacteriales bacterium; assembly: GCA_964611655.1. Taxonomy (GTDB): domain Bacteria; phylum Bacillota; class Clostridia; order Lachnospirales; family CAZTAY01; genus CAZTAY01. Next base: position 8,399 of record CAZTAY010000096.1, on the reverse strand, counting down.
ATTTCAAAGACTTAATATTGAAAACCTAAAGGGAAAGGAAGCAAAGGTTCTATCCCCGCTTAGACCTTATGGATTAGTAGAGGTTGACGGAATTAGAATAAATGTATTTTCGGAAGGGGATTTTATTTCTTCTGGAAAAATAGTTAAAATTGTAAGTATTGAGAATAATAAAATATATGTTAGGGAAGTGAAATGAACTTCAAAGGAGGAAAAGAATGAACATTTATAGCATGTTATTTGTAGTTGCAGTCGTTTTTATTTTATTGTCATTGTTGCTGAATATGGTACCAGTAGGACTATGGATATCGGCAATTGCTGCAGGTGTAAACGTTAATATTTTAACATTGGTAGGAATGAGGCTTAGGCGCGTAAAACCCGACAGAATAATCAAACCACTTATAAAAGTCAGAAAAGCAGGAATTGAAGTTTCTATAAACCAACTGGAATCCCATTTCCTTTCTGGGGGGCGTGTCGATAATGTTGTAGACGCATTAATTGCATCCCATAGAGCTAACCTTGAACTTAGCTTTGAAAGGGCAGCTGCAATTGACTTGGCAGGTAGAAACGTTTTTGAAGCTGTTAGAATGAGCGTAAACCCAAAAATTATTGAAACACCATGGATTTCAGCCGTTGCTATAAACGGAATTGAAGTGAAGGTTATTGCTAGAGTAACCGTAAGAGCAAACATTGCTAGGCTTGTAGGTGGCGCAGGTGAAGAAACAATAATCGCAAGAGTAGGCGAGGGTATTGTAACAACAGTAGGCTCTTCTAACAGCCATAAAGAGGTTCTTGAAAATCCAGATAGAATTTCCCAAGTGGTTCTCTCTAAAGGACTTGATTCAGGAACAGCTTTTGAAATTCTTTCGATAGACATTGCGGATATTGATATAGGAAGAAACGTTGGAGCGCAGCTTCAAATTGAACAGGCAGAAGCTGATAAACAAATTGCACAGGCAAAAGCGGAAGAAAGAAGAGCAACGGCAATTGCAAGGGAACAAGAAATGAAAGCATATGTGGAAGAAATGAAAGCAAAAGTAGTAGAAGCAGAAGCACAGCTTCCACTTGCTCTGGCTGAAGCTTTAAAGGCAGGTCAAATAGGATTTATGGATTATTATAAATTAGATAATCTTAAATCAGATTCTTCAATGCGATCGAATATTGGAAAGACAGATTTAAGTAAAATCATGGCACCTAAAGAATAACAACTAAACTTAAATGAAAAAGGAGTCAACACTATTTCAAAGTGGACTCCTTTTTTATTCACCGGTAACGTGATTACAAGAAGTTTCACTGTAAACATAGAACTTTAATAATATTCTCGGGATTTGCGGAAAAAAACGTAACAAACCTCGCTCATATTGGAAGAAATGTTTTATTCTAAGTCGCCTTGCTCACGTTTAGATTAAGGTCGATATGAACTTTTAAGGCTTACAATCCTATTAAAAACAAGGTTGTTTGAGTCATTGTCTTTTGTATCAATACAAAAATATCCATTTCTTAAGAATTGGAATCGCTCGCCTTTTGCAGCTTTCTGCGCAAGTGGCTCTACATAACAGTTTTTCATTTCAATCAAAGAATTCTCGTTTAGGTAGGATTCACCAGTGCTTTCATCTTCCAGAATCAGATGATCGTACAGTCTTGCGGTAGCCTTAACACTATGATCGCAGGAAATCCAGTGAAGAGTACCCTTAACTTTTCGTCCTTCAAATCCTGAACCGCTTTTTGTTTCAGGGTCATAGGTACATAAAAGCTCTGTTATATTTCCGTTTGCATCCTTAATTACTTCATTGCATTGTATGAAGTATGCACCCTTTAAACGAACTTCTCCACCTGGTTTTAGCCTGAAAAACTTCTTTGGTGGATCTTCCATAAAGTCATCACGTTCAATATAAATTTCTCTTGTAAATGCAACTTGACGGTTTCCCATTTCAGTATTTTGTGGGTTGTTTTCAATGTCAAGTAACTCTATCTGTCCCTCAGGATAATTTGTAATTGTAACTTTTATAGGATCAATTACTGCCATCAAAGTAGGTGCTTTATCCTTCAAGTCCTCACGTATACAATATTCCAAGAGTGCTATATCAACTAAGCTGTTTGCCTTTGACACACCGATACGCTCGCAAAAGTCCTTAATTGCATAAGGGGTATAGCCCCTTCTTCTAACTCCACTGATGGTAGGCATACGGGGATCGTCCCATCCATCTACAACGCCGGTTTCCACAAGTTCACGAAGCTTTCGCTTGCTCATGACTGTGTTTGTGAGATTAAGCCTTGCAAATTCAATCTGTCTTGGTCTATTTTCAAAGCCTGTTTCAACCAAAAACCAGTCGTAAAGCGGTCGGTGGTCTTCAAATTCGAGTGTACATAATGAATGGGTAATCCTTTCAAGACCGTCTGAAATGGGGTGAGCAAAGTCGTACATTGGATAAATACACCATTTATCTTTAGTAGTATGATGTGTCATATGCGCAATACGATAGATGACGGGATCGCGCATGTTCATATTTGGCGAAGCCATGTCAATTTTGGCTCTAAGGGTTTTTTCTCCGTCCTTAAACTCACCGTTTTTCATTCTTTCAAACAAATCAAGGTTTTCTTCAATGCTTCTATTTCTATAAGGACTTTCCTTGCCAGCTTCTGTTAATGTTCCTCTGTATTGCCTAATCTCTTCTGCTGTCAGCTCGCAGACATATGCTTTTCCTTTACTAATTAGCATAACTGCAAAGTCATACAATTTATCGAAATAATCAGACGCTAAGAAGAGTCTGTCATCCCAGTCAAAGCCAAGCCATTTTATGTCCTCTTGAATGGATTCTACATATTCGATATCCTCTTTTGAAGGGTTTGTATCGTCAAAACGCAGATTGCATACACCACCATATAACTTAGCCATCCCGAAATTAAGGCAAATAGATTTAGCATGTCCTATGTGTAGATATCCGTTTGGTTCAGGGGGAAATCTAGTGTGAATTTTGTTCAGCTCGCCTTTTAAATCATTTTGTATATATTCATGAATAAAGCTGCCTGTTGTATTAAGACCTTGAGGTTCGTCTTTTATGTGTTCCGGCATGTGGTTCCTCCTTGTATATTTCGAAAAAATATTTACAACATTCTACTATAAAGAATTAAAAGCGTCAATGTTAGCCTTAAGCCAGTTTGAAAAATGTTTGCTGATTATGAAAGCACCACTGCTATTTAAATGAGCATCATCTCTAAAGTGATGATTTTCAAGCAATTTTTCATCCTGATTAATGATATTGTAATCAATATAGGGTACATTCATTTCCTGGGCAATTTCAGTTATTACCTGGTTTATTTTATCATAATTCTTAATCCAGTCCATGGATACATTGGCAATAGGCGCAGTTACAAATACTAAATGGGCGTTTTGTTCTTCACATAGTTCTTTGATCCTTTTCAAGTAAAATATTTGAGTTGGATCTAATTTGAAGTTCGCTCCATCTCTGTTTTTAAATTGATTGGTTCTATCGTATTCATCTTCTGGAATAATAATATCACAATCTACAAAGCCTTTTGAACGATATTCCTCCGTTCCATTTTTTGCTTTTAATTTTTTATAAACTTCAAAATAACTCTCTACGTTATGCGCAATATCTTTACTTTTCCATTGCATATAATCCTGCTGGTATCTGGTCGGTTTATAGTAATATTTTAACCTTTCATTAAAAGGAAATACTTCTTTAATATAATCGTCTTTTAGACTCGACTCTTTTAAGACTTGAAACAGGGCATCAGCCTGTTTTGGTTCAAAGGGGCTTTCTAAAACTCCAAAATAAGTTTCATACACAACCACTCTAGGAGACTGTGTCTTGAAAATTTCCAGTAACTCATAATAAGTGGTGTAGGCATATTGAAGAGGTGTACCCATTTGAAAAGAACTTATATTAAGTTCGTTGTCAAAAACGTCAGGATCAAAGGTACAATATGAGTGCGAGGAACCTACAAACACCATGTCTAGTGTGTTATTTGTAAGGGCATAAAAATCCTCAAATCTTTGCCTAGTGAAAGCATTTACAACATTGTACTTTGATGCTTCTTCAAATTTTTTACCAATAATAATAATGGCAGGAACTAAGAGGATCAAAAACAATATGTATTTTATAATATTTAGTTTTTTTCTCATAATATATCCCTCTTGCTAAACATTTAAAATTGAAAATATATAAACTGTCCGCCGCTATAAAAAACTCCTAGTGTAAGTACGGCTACGGTAATTACATAATAAAATCCAAACCTAAGAAAAATGTTTTTTCTTTTTAATAATACATGAATATCGTCTTTAGATTTGTTTTCGGCTAATTCCATTATAAATAAGAAGATGATAGAACATAACAATAATAATTGTTCGGCAAGTGTTAAGCCTATTGAATTTATTGAATCATATATACCTTGCTTGGTTATATAATCAGAATTCAATGTAATAACTGACTTGCAAATATATAAAGCATCATGAATAGTGTTGGCTCTGAAAAAAATCCATGCGAATGAGACAATTACAAAAGTAGCAGTTATTTTAAAAAATCTTACAATCATATTTAGGCCTATATTTAATTTTAGTGACACAAGAAGTCTTCTAAAATAATTTTCTAATACTAATATAAAACCATGCAAAGCACCCCAAACCAAAAATGTCCAGTTAGCACCGTGCCAAATACCGCTTATCAGAAAGGTAATAAATGTATTAAAATTTGTTCTGGATACCTTACACCTACTGCCGCCAAGTGGTATATATAAATAATCTTTAAACCATGTAGATAGGGAGATGTGCCACCTGTTCCAGAACTCCTTCAATGAAGAAGACAAATAAGGCTGTCTGAAGTTGTGCATTAGATCAATTCCCAAACATTTTGCAGCACCTCTTGCAATATCGGAGTAACCAGAGAAGTCGCCATAAATCTGGATGGTAAATAATAATATTGCAATAATTAAAGACACTGATGAATGATTCCTTGGATCGTTTAGAACAGTGTTTACTGCTATAGCAGCTCTGTCTGCAATTACTACCTTTTTAAAATATCCCAATAGCATTATTTTAAATCCCATTACTAAATTATCCAGATCAAAGGGATGTTCTGCTTTTAATTGCGGAAGCAGATTCTTAGTTCTCTCAATGGGACCTGCCACAAGCTGAGGAAAAAAGGTTATAAATAGAGTAAAGAAAAAAATATTTTTTTCAGGTGCAACTCTTTTTCTGTAAACATCAATCGTATATCCAGCGGCTTGAAAAGTGTAGAATGAAATGCCCATAGGTAGAATAATTTTTAAAGGTAAATATGCCATTCCAAGATCGGTAGTTGCAAATAACGGCAAGAATACATCGCTTACAAAATTCAGATATTTAAATATAAAAAGGTTTAGCATATTTATAGTGATGCAAACAACTAAAAGCCGCTTGCTTTTTTTTTCATCTAAAGTAACACCAATTTTATTTGAAAAATAAAAATTAATGCAGATAATAAATAACATCAGAACATATAAATACAAATTCCACGAAATATAAAAATAAGCACTTGCAATAAGCAGCAAGAACCATTTAAATCTATCATGCAATATATAATAAGTAATTAAAACAAATAAAAAGAAGATTAAGAATTGTAAAGAATTAAACAACAATGAGGGTCACCTCTTAAGACTCATAGAATAAAACAAAAAAGGTATTCCATAACTAGTCAGTAAATGATCGTCAATCTAAACTTTGCAGTGCAAACTTAGGTGGATGAATGGACTTGGAATACCCTTAGAATATAAATTAACAAAAATTATTTTGTACCCTTTAGTTTGGGTTTGCCTATGCTTAGTTCCTGATTTCTAATTATATAATTAATTGCATTTCCCATTCCGAATAGCCCGAAGAACATAGGCATGATAGATAAATTACTATCGTTTACAATAGCTGATATAGCAAAACAAATTGTACCTAGAAATATTCCTGCACCACAATATTGAAGGAATGAAGAATCCTTTTTAATTTTTGAATAAATCTTAACAGAATCTACTAAATAAAATCCAATCAAGGCAATAAATACAAGTAAAGAAAGACCTCCTGTGTTAACAAATATGTTCAAGTAAAAGTTATGGGGCTTGTCAAAAATAATTCCGTCAGCAATTCTAGAATTGTACTTACCTGCATAATCATCATGTGGAAAATACATACAATAAGTATCAGCACCGTGTCCAATTAATAAAGTATCTTTTAACAGAGGAAAGGTTCTTGACCAAATATATCCTCTGCCTGTTCCGAATTCAGGGTTATTCTCAAATCCCATGCTAGGAACTTTATCTAAGGCTATTAAATTATTAGCAGCATTTAAATAAAGCACTTCCTCATCAATAAATACAAATCTCCAATCTTTTTTTGGAGTATTCATCAGAAGCATAGGTTGTTTATCATATACTATTGTATTTAACACTAATGAAGACTCATAACGTTTATCCATAATATAATAAACATTCCATTTGGCTGAGCCTGTGCTATTAGCTCTCATTTCAGATTCTTTTAATTCAAGCCTTTTTCCCTGTCCATCAAAACATGCTATTTTTAATTCTTGATCTGTAATTTTTTCTGATTTAACTTCCAATATTTTATCGTCGAAATCCATAACAAAACCGTCTTTACTAGTCTTGATATAGTTTATTTTAATTCTATTTTCCGAAAGGACATAAGATGCCCCCTCTGGCGTGGGATTATTAAAGAAGACATCGTTTCCGATAATAGTATCTGAAGTCGTTACTCTCTTTCCTGTAGCCTGGCTTAACTCTGTTTTAAGCAATTCTATATTTGGAATAAAGAAAAGAAGTGCAAACACAATCATGATACATATTTCCTTCCACCAAAACAATATCTTAGTTCTGAAAAGAGCAAGAGCGGCCAATATGGCAGCAAAAACACCTAAATATCCACCGGAAGAGTTTGAACCAATGAGATTATAAATCAGAAGTATCAAAAAAATAATATAAAAAATTTTTTTCCAAACTGCCTTTGCATTGAAAAGTAAAAAAGTGAATATAGGAATTAAAATTGCAATGTAGAAAGAAACATAATTTATGTTATAAACTGTTTGAGATGCAGAGTTATCTTCAACAAGCGGACCACTCTCCATAAATTCATATACACTTTCTGGTATTAAAAGATTTTTAAATAATTCTGTGTTAAAAAAATTCATGCCTAATGTTTGAAAAACACCCATAACAGAAATCAGGGTTACAAAAAAAATGAGCGATGCAAGAATGATTTTTACATCTGTAGCGTTGTCAACAACATGAATTGTATAAAAAATCATGAATAAATAACAGAGCCAAACAATGGTACCTTCAAAATGATCACCATACCCCCACATAGCGGTTTGTTTGTAAGGTGAAAAAACAAATGATAATAAAATTAATACGGCAAACAAGCCTAGAGATATATAGATTTTTTTTATTCTTTTAAATTCAAATTTTCCTAAAATCAAATCAAACACTAAATTCAACAAGGCAAATATCGTTGTTCCTACAAACCAACACATTTTTGAATAATTGTAAAAATCAACTCTTGGTTCATCTTTAATTTCCCAGTAGGCAACATTACTTACCTCCGGATCAAAAATCAATTGATGATAACCCATAACAACAATAACAATTGATATACAGCTAATTACAGGCAATAGCTTTAAAATTTTATCAAAACCTACGTTTTTTAAAGTTTTGATCACATAAATACCTCCCCATTTATATGAAGTTTTGTATGTACTTTTTAAAACCAGTCTTTAGTCATAGACTATAACACGATTTGTAAATTTTTGCAATCAATTGGTCTAATTTGTTTATATATCACACAAATGTAAGTAGCTTTTTTTTGAGTTAAATTTTGCAAAAAGATATTAAGGATAAATGTTTTATAAAATAGTTATATTTTACCTAAAAAACAAGATTTGCTTCCAAAAATTATATATTTATGATAAGATAGTAGGTGATAAACAAAGACATAAGCATAAAACGGCCAAAATGGCAGAAGGAGAAGCGTATGAAGAGATTCTTAAGTGTTATGCTCGCGATTGTACTATGTGTATCTATTTTAAGTGGATGTACGAAGGATGAAATAGGTTATTTAAATCTATTAAAAGAAATGTCTTTGGTTGAGGCTGGCTCTATCCAAGGAAACCTTAAACTTGAACAAAATTTAAGTGCTTTCGATGATTCAGAACAAAATTCGAGCTTGGATATTAGTTTTTCTGGTAATATGACTAACACCTATGCTGATTTAAATATCGGTGTAAAAAACAATGGTAAAAAGGTTATTAATCTTGATTTAATAGTTGATATGGAAGAAACAAATGCAATTTATTATTCTAAAGAAGGGATTTTAGATCTTTTAAAATTTTTAAAAGAGACAAATTCGA
>CAZTAY010000095.1:0-10992 GCA_964611655.1 uncultured Eubacteriales bacterium | reverse complement strand
TGTCCCGTAATGCACCTTTTGATATAGGTTTGGTTTGATCCAAGCCTTTTTAGATTATCAAACAGAGGCTTATTGGTTATTCCAATCGTGATGCTGCGTGTATACGAAATGACGCCGGCAGCAACAAGGCAGATAATAGCAACGTAGGTGAAAATCAATAGGAATACTGCGAAGTTTAGAAAGAGAGTTTTCTCAAGCAAAATCTTAAATGTGGGATAGTATTTCCAATACTCTATTAAGTCTGGGTTGTCAGAGCGTAGGTCCATAGGTCTATTGTAGAAATATTGCCCCTTCATTTCTAATGCAAGCTCTTCTTGGTATTCATCGTAACCCTTCATAACCGCCATTTCTTTGGGAGCACGAGTAAGGTATGTTTCGTATAGCTCCTTTGCAAATTCGTAGGATTTTTCTGGTTCAGCTACCTGAAATAACACTTGGCGAACCTGCATTTCCGACGGTAATTCATCTGCAATTTTAGCGTAATCTTCATCACTTAATATATATCGGTTTTTGCCTTGGTTATATAGCTCATAACATTCTATGGTTTTGTCAAACTTTACACTTAGTAATTGATTGGTTACAGGGTTAGTAATACAGTCAAGATCAGAGTAACGGGTAAATACCGTCTCTGCACCTCCCGGCATCTTGACGAAAATATAACTACCCGGTGTTATGGTAATGCTGTTACCAGTTAAACGCTCATAAATGGAGGCACTTAGAAAATCTGCATAACGATACTCTTGATGGTAATTCTCGACCAGCTTGTCGTTATCATCCCAATCTCGCTCAACACCGCTACCTAAAAGGTTTGCAAACAACTCTTCTTTGTAAGATGTGATTTCTACCTCATGATTTTGAGCCAAAGCTTCAATATCGTTTTGGGTAAGCTGATCAAATGAAACCTTATCCGATATTGCGTAATCAACGGGACTATCTTGAACCGCATTGCCACGCAACATCATAGACGGAGGATAAATTGCGGCAAACAAACCTGCGGCTAACAGTAATGTTACAATACACATATTGCGTACTGTCTGCTTACCTTGAAACTTCATAGTGCTGGTAGTAATCATGTTTTTGTAATATTTTTGCGAATTACCTTTACCTCCATAGACAACAGTGAAAGTGATAAGCCTATAAATACCCCATAAGGAAAGCAGGTAGGTAACACTCCAAATTGCAGGCATAAGCCTACTGAATATCTGTCCAACTAAAGCAGGCACACCATATCCAAGCAGGAGACCGCCAATTAGGAATACAACACCTGATACCCCATACCCCTTACCGATTTCACGGATTTTTTCCTGCTTCTTTTGTGCATACAGAATGTCCATTAGGTCTGTACGCATTAAATAAAGTGCACTGATTATAAGCATACATATGAATGCAAGTACAGCAAAGGCAAGCCCAATCAAGTATCCATCTGCAGCAAACTGATAGACCATTTCTTTGGTGTCGGCAAGGGCAAGGCGAAACAGTTGCCAAATTATATAGGAGGATACACCGCCCATAACAATGCCCGTTACCATACATCCTGATAAAATCAGCGACAGCTCTGATAAAAAGGCTCTAACTAGCTTGCCTTTCCGCATACCTAATGCCATAAACACACCGATTTCCTTGCTCTTGTATTTTAAGAAAATGGATACGGCGTAAATTGCAAAGATAAGGCAGCCGATGAGCGCAACACTAAAAATCATAAACAGCTGCTTGCGAGAATCTCCGCCCTCTGGCAAAACGGTCATAACAGTCGGACTGTACATCATAACGGCAAAAGAAGTGGTGAGTGCCACTGACAATGTTACACAAAACATAAGCAGGCTATAGTTTGACTTATTAGACTTTCTCAGCTTTGTAAATATGTTATTCATTGTCATGGAAAACCCCTCCGTTTAACTCTCTTAAAACTGTAAGAAGTGTATCAAAAAACTCCATTCTTGTGCCGGTTCTGCGCAATTCTTTAAACACCGTACCATCCTTCATGACAATGACACGGTCACAGTAGCTTGCAGAAAAGCTATCGTGTGTAACCATAAATGTTGTAGCTTGCAAGCTTTTTTGTGCTTCCAAGAATGCCGAGATAACAGCCTGTCCTGACTTGCTGTCCAGATTTCCTGTTGGCTCATCGGCAAGTATGAGAAGAGGGTCGTTCATCAATGCTCTTGCAACAGCGACCCGCTGCTTTTGACCACCCGAAATTTCTACTGGATACTTCTCTGCAATTTCTGCAATACCAAACATGGAAAGAAGTTTCTTTGCCTTTTCTTCCATAGGCTTAATCGGTGCACCTTTGATAATTTGGGGGATACAGACATTCTCAAATACAGTAAGCCCATCAAGTAGCATGAAATCTTGAAACACAAATCCTAACCGCTCGTTACGGACACTCGCCATATCGTCCTCGGATAGTGCAGCAAGCTTTGTTTCATCGAGCAATATTTCCCCTTGGTCGTAACCGATAAAGCAGGAAATACAGTTAAGCAATGTAGTTTTTCCGCTGCCCGATGGTCCCATGACGGCTACGAATTCCCCCTTTTCAACTTTCATACACACATTTTTAAGCACAGGATAAGTTACCTTATCTGTTTGATAGCTTTTATATAAGCTGTTGATTGTTAGCATCGTTTTTCCTCCTACGTTTAATGATATAATTATACAATAGGTTGGATTTTAATTCTAATGCCCTATTGCTAAGTTTGGCATTGATTTTGTAAAGTTTGGTTGAAAAATATGCATTTTTATATTATAATAGAATTATGAACGGTAACATAAAACGGTTTTATAACATATAGAACGAATTATTATTTCTAATTAGGAGTAACAGAAAATGATAACAGTAGCCGCATGTGATGATGATAATACGCAAAGAAACTCCCTAAAAGTGTTAATTGATAGAACATTATCACTTTTAGGGACTGAATATAGAATTATTGAGTTTGAGTGTGGGGAAGCACTTTTACGAAAATCAACCTCGTTAGATATTTTGTTTCTTGATATTGAGATGCCGGGTATCAACGGAGTCGAAACTGCCAAATTGATACGCCAAACAAATAATCATGCAGTAATTATCTTTGTAACCTCTTATCCCGATTATGTGTTTCAAGGTTACGAGGTTAAGGCTCTTAATTACATACTGAAACCATATAAAGAAAGCAAAATTATAGAGCTTCTTAAAGAAGCATTGGTCGAGCTAAAAGCGAAAGCGGAACAATATTATATGCTTGAACAGAAGTCAGGCATGCTAAAGTTGGCACTCAATGAAGTTTTTTATTTTCAAAGTGACAGGCGAAATATCGTAGCAAATACAAAAGGTGGAGTTATCACCTTTTACCATAAGCTTAACGAGCTTGAAAAAGAGTTGCCAGCCTTTTTTGTACGCATACATAATCGCTATTTAGTAAATATGAATTATGTTACGCAGGTAAATGCTGATGTCGTAGTTTGCACTGGGCAACATATACCCATAAGTCGTGCATATCAACAATCAGTTTTTATCGCATTTGCAAAAATGATGCTTAAGTAGGTAGGTGAGGTTATGCTAAATTTTTTAACTGCAATCCCATATATTATTTTAATTTTTACTGGCATATACTTCATGAAACTATTAGGGTGTTTCCTTAAAATTAGAGAACATAAACTTTGGTTTTATTTGTCTTTACCAATTTCTTGTGCCGTTGTGCAAATTTTAATTCACCCTAACGAATGGGAAAATGCATTCCTTTGCTTTATACTGTTTCTTTTACTGCTATTTGTGTTTTTTAATGGACATCCTATACAAAAGCTATCCGTAGCATTTATTGTATATCCTATTATCATATCACTTAATTTTCTTGCCGAAAATATTGGCCTTAATTTATGGATAGTACTTGGAAGGAACGAATATCTCTCACAGCTCATCCGATCGGGCTTTCATATGCTATACTTTTTATTTTATTTGGGTATTTATAAGGTATTTCAAAAAGAGTTAAAAAATGCAGTCCGTTACCTTGACTTAAAATTGTGGTCGTTGTTGCTGATTATTTGCCTTGCGCCACTTGCCGCCATTGTTAGCTTTGTATGCTTCACTCCTGATATACGCTTCGCTGCATATCCTGCAGCATTTGCTTGTATTATTACAAATATCGGGTGTGTATCATTAACAGTTTACTTAGCATCTTCTGCCAAAGCTTACAGTGAAAACAGAAACTTAAGGCTTCAGCAAGAGTACTATATAGAGCTTGAACAAAACCAAGATGTAATTCGTAAGCTCCGACATGATATGAATAACCATCTTTCTGTTGTAGCTACGCTTATTATGAACGATGAAAAGGAACACCTTTCGGAATATTTTGATGGGGTAAGGGCACAATTCGCTGTAAATACAAGAAGCTTTTGTGAAAACAGCATTGTTAATGCTGTACTTAATGCCAAATATAACCTTGCAGTGCATAACAATATTGACTGCACATTCCACATAGAAATGGGTCATATAAGCTATATTGATGATATTAGCCTTTGTACCTTGTTTGCAAACACATTAGACAATGCAATTGAGGCATGTTTAAAATTGAAAGAAAATCGCTTTATCTCCGTAAAGGCACGAAATGTAAATGATACTTTTTGCTATGAGATAACCAACTCAAAAGCAAATGAAATTATTGAAAAAAATGGCAAGATTACAACAGACAAGATTGATAATAAATCTCATGGATTCGGTCTTTCTATTATTCGAGAGCTAGTGGAAAATTATAGTGGTACGATAGATATTACATACACCTCAGATAAGTTTTGCGTGCTCATTGTTATTTGTGTTTGATTGTTAACCGCTGTTATACAATAGACTTTTTCAATTAGTTTTCATACTTGATAAAATGTAATCTTTTCACAAATGTGACATAACATTTTCCTGACGTAGTGACAGTTCGGCTTGCACTAACACAAATTGCTAATGCTCTCTCATAGAAATTCTGCAACCTCCAATTAAAATTATAGTAAGTCTTGACATTATGATTACTTGGTGTTATCTTAATGATAGAGTACCTATTGTACGCTTAAAAAGGAGAATGCTAAATGTATCATATAACAGACTATGAGCTGGAGCTAATGAAGATTATCTGGACCAACAACGGGACTGCGTTGTATGCTGAAATCATCCAAGGGCTTAATGCCAAGGGAAATGACTGGACTAAGAACACAATAATTACCCTATTATCTCGGTTAATAGAAAAAGGGCTACTTAAAACCAATAAAATTGGTCGCCGCAATGAGTATAGCTATTGTGCCAGAAGCCGATTATCAAGCCGGACAGACCGTGCAATTCCTTGATAAGATTTTTGAGGGTAATACAAAGGGATTAGTTGCCACGCTTATTGAAAATGAACTGCTTACCCCAGAGGATTACGAGGATTTAAAAAAGCATTGGGAAGGCGGTGGAGATAAATCATGAATGACTTGGTAATTACCGCTTTGTGGCTATCACTTTCGGGTTCGCTTTTTATTCTCTTACTGTATCTTTTTAAGCCAATGGTAAGACACAAGCTTAATAAAGGTTGGCAGTATTACATTTGGCTTGTAGTGATTGCCAGATTGCTATTGCCTTTTTCGTCAGAAGTAAACCTTTTGGGTGATTTTTTTGAGGGAATGCAAAGCACGGTAGCTACCTTGGTGCCAAACCAAGAAACCCTAAACGAACAATTACCCGATATAGCAACTCCTAAAAGGGAGGATATCAATATTCTTCCACCGACACTCAGTCCAAACGACCAAATGGATAGCAACATTGTGCCTGAAACACATACTACCTCTTTGTCCGGGCAGTTTAACAAAGCTTTATCTGTCGTTCTATCTAACGCTTGGCTCATTTGGCTATAGTAGCTCACATTCTGCTTATTCGTAAAATAACGATTTATCAAAGCTTCATCCGATATATCAAAGCTGGACGTACAAAGGTATCCAGCATAGAACATTTGGAGATGCTTGGCAAAATTGCAGAGCAGTTAAAAATCAAAAGTACTGTGGGGTTGTACACCAACAGTTTGATTTCATCGCCGCTGCTAATCGGATTTTTTAAGCTATGCAATATTTTGCCTACAACTGAGCTGTCAGATACGGATTTTAGAAATACTATTTTGCACGAACTAATCCATTATAAGCGAGCCGACATGTTTTACAAGTGGCTTGTTCAGTTAACTATCTGTCTTCACTGGTTTAATCCTCTCGTTTGCTTAATGGGGCGTGAGGTTAACCATGCTTGTGAGCTTTCCTGTGATGAAGCGGTTATTGCAGAGCTCAGTCCACAGGAACAAAAGGCTTACGGAGATACGCTGCTAAACGCTTTAGCATTGGGAAATTACAATCAATCTCTTGCTTCCTTGTCGCTGAATGAGGGTAAGGAGTTTATCAAAGAAAGGCTTAATTCCATTATGAATTTCAAGAAAAAATCCGTACTCATAAGATGTATAACGCTTCTGTTAACAATGGTTTTTATGTGTGGTTTTGCTGTTACAGGGGTTTATGCAAAAGCCAATGACCAACCAATATCAAAAGAATCACAATTGCGAATTCCAGCAGTTCCTCCGGTTTCACCTGTTCCGCCTACCGATTATACCATTGGCGGTGATAAATTAAGCGCATACAATAAGGTATTTACACTGGTAGACCAGTGTGCATATGCCGAAGGAGGATTTGAAACAAATACAAACCTTGTACTTGAAAACGACTCATATGTCCTGGTTTCCACAAACATATCTGTAGAGCAAGGCGAATTAAACCTTATCATTCAACAAGTAGCAGAAGGAAGTTATTATTCGGGGGAAAATCTTTACGATAAACAGGCAAATTAATGGAAGTTTTGTATCAGGCAATGGCAGTTAAGGGTAACGATGTTAGGAGTTTAAATGAGGTCTTTTTGAAGGCTGGTCGGTACAATGCTTCTCTTAAAACCAACGGTACTATAAAGAATGCCAAGTGGGGAGTAATCGGTTTTCTTTCTCAAAATAAATCTTACAGCAGCCGAACAGACAGCTTAAAACAAAATTTTGAACGGTATAAAGCATTTGGTGTTATCTATAATCCCACACAAGATGCTGTTTACTATAACGGCGAAAGAGTAAAACTCTTTGTTGAATTTAAGTCATACAAGGACGACAGAATAAAGTATGCCTTTGATTTGTGTTATGAGGATAGTAAGACCAACAGCACACTTTATTTAGAAGCTGTAAAGGACAGTAGTGGTAAAATCACTAAAATACAGCGACTTGAACCGCAAATAGCAAATGAATTGCTTATAGAGAAAAACGAAAGTCAATCAATAGCACAAATCGAAAAAACTTCTGCTCTCACATTGGATGCTACGCAGATTATTGAAAGCTATGGCATAACTGCAAAGGATGTAACCAAAGACAAGGTGGAGCAACCGATCAAGGACTGGATCAAACAGTGCGATACTAAACAAGGAGCATATGTATTTAAAACCCAATCAGGTAACCAATACACTACCTATATCTATTACAATGGCGGCGCGCGTTACCCATGGGATATGCGTGTTGATGGTGGCAAAATAAAAGTCAATTTATATAGCAATAGCCGATTAGTAACCACGGATGGTTATTATTTGATGTACTTTACAGCTCCGAAGAATTATTCAGATATAAGTCTCTTTTTGGACAATGTGCAGCTTCACTTTGCAAATGATAGCAGTAAAACTACATGGAATTTAGGCGATGTGCCGCGTTGTGTTTTTAAAAATCTTGTTACTGAAAATATTGTAGTGAAAACTGGCGGTAACAGCTTTAAGATTGAGGTTGATGAAGCAAGCAAGGACAGCTATACATTTACTGACGGTATTCATACCACATCAAAGAAAAGGGAAATAGATTTTGAACGGAAACCCGGACTAAAGCCGGATGCCGTGTACTCATCTACAATTTATGTGACAATTCCCAAAAACGCCGAACAGCACGTTTTGCACTTTGTTACAGAAAGAGGTAATATAAGCGTTGAGGGATTGAATTGCTCATTTTTACTTGCAGAATCCCAAAGCGGCAACGTAAACATCTCTAATACAAAGGCAAAGACATTGATTGCAAACTTTGAAACAGGCAAGGTAGAATTGAAGAATACAACCTTTGATAAGATTTTAAGTGATAAACTGGATAGTAAATCCTCAAATTCTGAGGTGAAGCAGAGCACGGAGCCGGTAGAGTCAAATATTGTCATGAAAACAGCGACGATTAAGGGTGAAACTTGGTACTTGATAGAAACGGAAGCTGAGCTTCGGTCAATCGGATCTAAAGCATATCCGCTTTCCGCCAAATATATGCTTAACGCGGACATAACCTTGTCAAAAACCGAAGATTGGAAACCATTAGGTACTCTTGATGTTCCGTTCACCGGAGTGTTTATTGGCAATGGGTTTGAGATTATCAATTTAACCATAAAAGACAAAAATGTTAAAGTGATTGGAATGTTTGCATATGTAAAAAATGCTGAAATCGGTAACGTTACACTGAGAAATCCTGATATTGAAAGTGCATTTCAAAGGGGGTGACTCAATAGCACCCATTGTTGTAATTGGGTTGGGCGGTGACAAAATATTTGATAATCAGATAATTCATGACTAAAGAACTGCTCATTTCATGAAATAAGGTAAGCCTAATTTAATTAGGAATCTTTTGGAGTAATAGCATAAGTTTTAACAGAGCCAGACGCAAAGAAGCAGGGCCGATAACCGGTGAATTTTCACGGTTACCGGCTTTTTCTTTTTCAAATACAACGCTGAGGTGCTATGAGATATCGAAAATGGGTCATGCCCATATATAAGCTAAAACCGAATATTCAACACCCACCCTTTTTTCAATAGAAAACACGAACGCGTAAAGTATGATAAACTCAATCGCCTTCCTTGTTCTTTTTCTTTTTTTGCAACTTTTCCTGTGATTTTAAGTTCTTTGTCAGAAATATATTTGCAATATTATCATGTTTGGTCTCACTCTCATGAATTGCCATAGCTTCAAACATGGTTAGAAACAGAAAATTATCTCGCTCTAAAGCGTTAAGCTTTGTGTCCTTAAAATATATACCCACTGGTGGTTTTAGATAAGCAAGCTCACGTACTATGCCCATAAGTATATTTATACTGCGTGAAATGCGGGATGTACTTTTGGTTATAACCAAATTGCAAGTCTATTTGCAGATAAAGATTAGAATAATATCATCTTCTACCATTAGCACAAATTACAGCAAAAAACATCCCTCTGTGCTGGCAGTACCAGTCGCAGAGGGATGTTATGTTTAGTATAGCGGTTCAAACAATACAACGAACATGTTTCTTTTTAACAGCCTGTTACGCCAGCATTTGCACTCTCTTTATCGTTATAAAACTTCCGCTATCTTTTAAATAATAGCCAAAAGAGACCGACCATCTTGTCAGTATCTTTTGGCTAGTGGGTTTTTGTCCATAAGTAACGTATACATCATTTCCGACAACAATAAATCCCCATGAAGCGAGGTGATTGAAAACCGCTTTATACTTTGAAGCAGTAATACCCGTGCCGTTTGCCATTATAACAACTGGGTATGTATCCGAGCTTTCTTTCATATCGGACGGATACCAAATTCCAAATTTTTTATAGGCATCATTCTCTGCATCAAATTCTACATAAGAAACTTTGTGTGTACCCATTGCAGTATATTTTGCTTCTATAGGCTTATCGGTCTTTACAAACTTGAAATAGTTATCACCACGATAAGAAAGATATGCAGAAAGCGCCATAAATCCCACAATGACAAGGACAACTATGACTGCCACAACCACGAATATTGCCTTTGCTATTTTCATTTTCAATCCTCACAAATATTTTTTAGTATTTTTTATCAACTAAATCGAATCCGTAATCTTCCAATTTGCCATTTGTAGCATTCATTAACCATTGAACAATAGATAACTTTTTATCCCCAAACTCAGTAAAACAATAGGGTGTCGCTATGATAGTGTGCATTGTTAAGTTTCTAGAGTCATCATACCACTTAAGCCCATCCCATATAAATAAATACGCTCCTGCTTGTTCTTTGAATTTCGGTATCGTATCTTTTAATATTTGTTGGTATAAATCCGCTTTGCTTTCATCTACTTCTAAAATCCCTGCATCAAAATAGTTTTGTACCTTTGCTAAATCTCCATCTCGGGTAGAAGAATCAAAGAGGATGTTAATACCATCACCATACTTTTTATAAAGTGCAGTCAAACTATCAAGTGTTATGTTGTTGGTGTTTAATCTGTCAGAAATTTCAGTTGGTGTTTTCCATACATCGGTAGCGATACTATGCCAATTATCGTGTAAGAGCAAAGATGAATCTACCAATACCGTCTTGTGTTCAGTATTAGGGAAATAATTAGTAAACACATCATCAGCAAGTAAAGCCGCTCCAAAGCCACCGGCGCTGTAGCCTGTTACTACTACGGCATCGGGGTTATCAATGCCTGCAAGCTTCATAACTTTTTTCATTACAGCACTATAATTGATATATCCATAATGATAAAGAGTTTGTTCTTTGCCGTTATTATCAACATACTTAAATTCGTTCGTTCCTGTATGGAAATCACCTGTTGCGTATGGAAATGCAATTACAGTCCAGTCCTTGAAAGGATTTTCGTCCGATGCCGTAGCAAGTCCACCCATATTCATTGTTGTGTTAGCAAGCATATCAATAGCAATAACTTTTTTGTTATACATATCTGCTTTGGCGGTTTCTTCGCTAACACTTACGCCGCCACCTGCAAAGTAAACAAGCACTTTATTTTCACTACCTTGCTTGAAAAAAGCACGGTATCCGCTTCCGTCAGATGATTTCATTTCACTGCTTGTTACGCGATACCATTTTTGGGCGGTTGGGTTTGCTTTTAGCTGTGGATATTGTAAAACAAAGTTGTACACGCAAAATGCGATGACAAACAGACCTCCAAAGATTATCCCTAAAACCTTTAAAACTTTATGCTTTTTCTTTGGCTGTTCA